>JAFGLX010000099.1 GCA_016927795.1 Candidatus Omnitrophota bacterium | reverse complement strand
TGCCCGCCTCCGCCAGATACTGCGCGCGCGTGGAACTCGCGAACCGCCTTATCGTATGCACATCCTGCAATATAATGTTAGAGGCGCCTACTGCTATAAGTATTATGATAAAAGTCGTAACGATGGTGTTTAAAAAGACTACCCCTCGTATCTCTTTCATGAGTTTAAAAATCCGCATTTTATTTCCCCGTATTTAATGGCTCGACCGAAGCTGACAATGAAGCTTCGTAATCATTGTCCCTGATCTTCTGGGTAACGCTTGAGGTGAAATTCCATGACCTCGCAAGGGGCTGGCCGTCAACCTCGAGGCTTATTATCCCATAGTCCGGCCTCTGAACAAAATAACCGCTGATTTCACATACTTTAGCGGGGCCCGGCCAGTCTATCGTAACGTTATCTATCCATGGGAAAAGCGTGCTACCAGTGGTAATTTGCGGGACAAGGTACTTGCCGCAACCGGGACTTGTGCATGTAATAGCGCCGCTTTTGTAATCGGCATCACTTACGGTAACTGCGCTATGGTCAAGGCATGTCCATATCAGAGGCGTGACCGCGAGGTCCGACCGGTATTGCAGATACCGTTCGTTTGCGATTGACAACGTATGTGGGTTGTCGCTAAAACCGGTGATGCTGTCCCAGTCGGGGCTCATCTCTTCGGTAGCAGATGAGGCAACCTTAAACGCTATAGAAGAGTTTGTAGGTTTATGCTCTGTCCACCTTACAGTGTTATACCCTGGACTTGTAATTTTCGTGTCGTAGACCTGTGAAATAACGCTTCCTTCGCTCGACCACGTCTCAATGCTCGCCACGGCATATACATGACGCGATATCGTGCATTCGGGGCCCCCGGATTGTGGTAACTCGTCCGGCGGGTCTACGGTTCCTCCTGTCATATCGACAGGTGTAACACCCGACCATGTGGGGTCTTGGGCGTAATCGTTGAGCCTTAGATAGGAGTGCGTCTCGCCGGCAGTACCTTTCCAGTAAGCTATATGGGCGTTATCGATATCATTCGCCACATGAAACGTCACGCAATAGTCCTTAGGATCGTCGGGGTCTTTTTCTATAGGATATATTGCCCAGTTGGAATAAACCTTAGTGGGATAAGAAACCTGGGGTATTATTGCGTCTGGCGTAATATCGCCTGTTCCATAGTCAACAACCGTGCCTGTTGCGGGGTCGGTAGTAAAAAATAACTGAACGCGGCTTGAGTAAGTAGATGGGTCATCGGAATCATAAATACATTTCCACGTCTCGCCATCCCTCACATCCAGGTAGGCTGATGTTATCTTAAGAGCTTTTGTAGGTTCAAGATGGTTCGCCTTAAACACAACCCGAACCATGTCACCCTCCATCTGTATTATTTCATGCGAGATAATCGTACGCACCGTTATGTTGTTGATAGGTATGGGGTTAGCAAACGCAATGTAACCATCTGCATCAGCGCCGGTTTCATCCTTGGCCTGCCAGGTTATCGCTTTCCCCTCATCTAAGTCGGGCAGTTTTATGATAAGGTCGTCGCCGGCAAGAAGCGTGTTGTTACGCTGGGAATTATCAAAATTGGAATCACGCCACAAATCATAATAAAATCGTAAGGTTATAAAATCGTCGACCGCATCAGAGTTGTATTCCAGATAATTCCGCCCGCTCCACACGTCATTCGGCCCCACCTTTAAGTCGCTATCACCCGATGAGTGGCTATCTTCAGTATCAAGCAAGTCTGTGTGGTCAACGCAAATCTCCGGTTCCCTGGCGCAACCGCTGGGTGTGATAGCGAGCGTATCTATGCCGAATTTCCACCCCGCGGAATCGTCATTTTTCCCTATAACCGCGAACTTAAGCTCATGGTAACCCCCGTCAAACGCGGGGTCAAGATTTACGCTTCCGAAGCTCACGTTGACTCTCGTCTCCTCCTCGCTATAACCGTCAAACCCCTGGCCCGCGGGTGTCACTGTAAAATCGGCATCCATATACGCCTTTTCGCTTGCGGAATGAGGCAAAATCACCGTTGTTATCGCGTTTGCGCTGTTGGGAGCGCTGCTACCGTCGCCCGCCACCGCGACGCTGGCAAGCTGCGCTTCTCGCTGCGTAGAAACAATGAGTATGTCATGGTTATTCGTAAATTCTGTACGGCGCAGTTCTTTGTTACCCGTAGAGGGATTATCATAGAGATGGTATATGACGCTTTTGTCCCAGTTTATAAATCCGCTGTCGAGCGTATAAAAACCGCTTGCATCCTGTGTGGCGGCGGGAAAACTTATTGCGGTGTAAGTAGTTGCGCCGCTTGGGTATCCGCTCATGTATGTGGCGCTGGATAGGCGCACCTCTTCTTTTAAGCGTTCCATAGTCGTTTCCAGGTTGATTCTCAAACGCGACCTTACTCTCTCAACGGTCCAATTCCTGTACGCAAAATACCACAGGCTCAAAAAAACACCCACAAGAATTATGCCTATACCAAAAGCTATGAGAAATTCGGGTATTGTAAAAGCGTTTACGGAGCGTTTTCTCGGCATTAGCGTCACCTCATTATTTTTAAATATTAACAAAAATCAAATCCAACGTTTTGGTATTTTCCTTACGCACCCCTCTAAATATGTAGTCCACAGAAACCGTAACTTTTGTCTCGCGGGCGTCGCCGTTGTAGTTCTGTGTGATTGACGTCGAACGTACAAAAGCGCCGTTAGGGTCGGGGGTGCCGGACGCATCAAGCTTAGTGTCCACTTCGCCACACTGGCCATCCGTCAGCGCATCAAAACCGCTTGTTGCCACGAAGGATCTCGCCCACTCTATGCGGCTTCTTGCGATAACCGTGGCCGCATATTCAAAATCCACCCTGCGCGACAGGTCAACGGTTTGGGTAAAGACAAAAAGAACTCCCACAAGAACAAGAGACATTATTACCGTTGAAAAAAGAACCTCTATCAGGGTAAACCCTTTTTTATTCAAAGTGCACCTCCTCAACATGCAGTTTAGGTTCGCTTTTTAAAACAATTTTTTTTCTGAACTTGCGTTCGAGATACCGGATTAAATCATTGAAATGCCCGTGAATATAGTCGATGACGTCGGGGTGCGCTACCACCGTAAACTGCGCGGTTTTACGGTCGCGTATAAGACGCCTCATATTGCGCATTGCGTCGATTGTTATGGTGGCCGGCGTTTTAATGCGCCCCCTTCCGTTGCAATAATGGCACTCCTTAAAGGATACGCTCTCCAGGCTACGCCTTACCCTTTGCCTTGTCATCTCAATAAGCCCGATGCGCGAGACGGGGAGTATGTTGATTCTGGCTTTATCCCGCTCAAATGCTTTCACTAATGTATCGTACACGTTTTTCCTGTGCTGCCGGTCTTCCATATCGATGAAGTCAATTACTATAATACCGCCGACATCCCTCAACATAACCTGTTTGGCGATTTCCGAGGCGGCCTCGATATTCGTCTTAAAAGCCGTCTCTTCCGGGTTCTTTTTACCCGTGAATTTGCCACTATTCACGTCTATGGCCACAAGGCTTTCCGTCTGCTCTATGACTATGGAGCCGCCGCATTTCAAATTTATCTTCCGTTGGAAAATTTTTTCAACGCGGTCCTCTATCCCATACCTGGCGAAGAGCGGCACTCTGTTTCGGTAAAAAAATATTTTTTTTCGAAGTCGCGACTGCATCGAAGAAGCAAAGCGGACTATCTTTTTATATTCGTCCCTGGAATCTACCAGAACCTTTGATATCTCCTCGTCGAAATAGTCGCGTAAAATGCGCAGCGGCAAATCATATTCTTCATAAACGACCGACGGCGCGCGCATTTTCTCCGCACGGAACTTTATTCGTGTCCACAAATTCAGAAGGTACTTGAATTCCAGCTTGAGCTGCCGGGGATTTGCGTGCACGCTTTGGGTGCGCGCGATACAGCCCGCGCCGTTAGGCGGGGAAAGGCTTTCCAGGATCTCTTTTAATTTCGCCCGCTTTTGCCTGTCCTCCACGCGTTTGGACACGCCTATGCCGCGTTCAAAAGGAGTTAAAACCAGGTATTTGCCGGGCAGGCTTATGTCTGTAGTGAGTAGCGGCCCCTTTTCCCCCATGGGCTCTTTTACCACCTGAACTAATATCTCCTGACCTTTTTTTGGCGGCGCTTTTGGCCCGGAAGAAGCGCGTGCCGTTTCCATCACGACTTCCTCGTCCAGAAGGTCTTTATGCGGTTTGCCTTCGAGGTCGGATATGTACAGGAAACCGTTTTTGCCCGTTCCTATGTTCACAAAAAGTGCCCCTATGCCCTGCACGACGGATTCTATAATCCCCTTGTAAATGTTCCCTGCCAGGCGTTCCTGCCTGGCCCTCTCAACATGAAATTCCTCAAGCTCATTCTTATATATTATCGCCACCCTCTTTTCAAAGGATTCGATGTTTATCAATATCTCGCGCATTATTTTTTATTATCTTTCTTTTTTTGCTGCGTTTTTCTTGCTTCTGAAATCCAGAAATGCTTTTTTTTCTTTCTTGTAAGGAGACGCGCCCAGTGCTCCGCCAGCCACCGCAGGCCCGCTGTTTTGCGTAATATCAAGAGGTATCCGCACCTCTTCGACATTTTTCGCCACGTCTTCCGTTAACCCTCTAACGTTTTTCACAAGATGTACCGTCAGGAAGAAAACAAGTTCCGTTTTCTCCTTGGTTTCACCCTTGTATTTAAAAGCGTTTCCCAAAAGCGGGATGTTCCCCAGAATGTCCCCCAGTATAGGCACTTTTTTATCGTATTTTTTGACATTTTCCTTGATCAGCCCGCCTATAAAAATCGTCTCGTTGTCCTTTACCATAATTTGCGTTTCGGCTTCTCTTGTGGTGAATATTGGCAGCGAGAAATACTCGGTTATCTGCTGAAAACCGACAACGTCTTTTATTTCCGGCTTTACCTTTACTTCAATGTCGCCGTTTTTGTTTACGTGCGGAGTAACAAGTAGCCTCACACCGATTTCTTCTTTGGATATCGTGTATTCCCAACGCTCCCCGCCTCCTGTATTTTCCCGCCTTTCGATTTCGGAGATGTAATTGTAAACCTCTCCCACGAACATTTTCGCTTCTTTGTTGTTTAATGTTGTGATGCGCGGACTTGATATTATATCGGTATTTACCCTAGCCTTTAGATATTCCAAAACTAGGCTGAATTGTGAAAAATCGAGCGTGCCAAACGTGAATGCTCCCGGCCCCACAAACGGAAACGCCCGCGTAGCCGCGTCAGCCACTATCCCGGCGCCTGTGGGGAATACGCCTGGCTCGCTTACTATTGTAGCGCCACTGCCTCCTTGGTATTCTACATCCGTTGATCCGGTCGTACCCACCGGGATAAATTTTTCGATAAACTCCGATGCCACGCCCCAGTCCCCCGAGAACGAGTCAAACGGAAAGGTGATGGGCCTGGCTGCACCCGCCGCTGCTATAACCATATTCCAGTCAATTCCTAACCTCTCGGTTTTAGTCAGCGTCGTCTCTATGATTTTTGCCTCGATCATAATCTGCGGGGTTTTTTTGTCCAAATTTTGTATCACCTGCCGTATTTTATAGATGTTCGTCGCCAGGTCCGTAACCACAAGCGAGTTTGTTCTAGGGTCATAGGTGAGCTTTCCTCTTGCGGTAAGCATATCCTTTACGGCATCCTGCGCTTCCTCGGCTGCGGCGTAATTTAACGCTATCACCTCCGTTGAGAGTTCCTCCAGCTTCAGGCTGCTTAATGTTACTACCCGTATAATGTCGCCGTCCTGCTCGTACGCATAACCGTAGTTCTTTATGATAATGTCAAGGGCTGTTTTCCACGGTTTATCCGTTAATTTGAGCGTAACAGGTCCGCTTACGTCCGGTGCGGGAACGATATCGACACCACCGACTTCCGAAAGATAGTTTAAAACGGCTCTTATATCCGCGTCCTTAAAATTAACGGTTACGTTACCCGGCCTTACATATGTTATATTTTCTTCCGTGGTCTCCTCGGCATCCGTCTGGTCAGCGGTTACATTGTCGTTACCACGGGCCATGGAGCCGGCCTCCGGCGGCGAACCGCCTTCTTCCGGGTAGGCCAGATTAAAAGTGCTTAAAAATAATATTAGTACTGTAAGAGACAGCGTCCGTTTTATTTTTTTCACGGCATTCCCCCTTTTTTATTCTTTAGGTAAATCCTCATATATCGATAGCGTGTACTCCGTGCCATCTAGAATCACCGCAACCTTGTTCGGTGATATATTTTTTACGGTCACCTTGCCTACAACCTGCCCTTGCTTTACCATACTATTGTTTAACACCGCCACATAGTTGCCGGAAGAATTAGTTGCGATACCCTGAAGGACCACATCGTCTATGCTCATAACATCTTCCAGCGACCCGAGCGATTTGGTCGTAACTCCCAGAAGCGGCACAAAAGGATCGCGCTTGCCCTGGTTGGAATAGGCATATGCCTCTTCTTGCGCGTTTGCGGGCAAATACAAAATAAATAAAAAGAAGAATGCGGCCAGGGCCGGCCTTATCGCTCTCCTGCGTCCGCCTGCTCTATGCGTGCAGCTATTTTTTTTACGAACTGCTTTTAAAGGTATATGCATATACAACAATGTTTATGTCGTGCCTCTTGGGATGCTGCCTGTTTGCCTTTATGTCTATATCCATCACTTGCACATAGCGCTCGTCATTCTCCAGTCTGCTTATAAAATTACCGAGCTCGTGATAGCCGCTTTGCGCACTTATAAGAATTGGCACCTCCTGGTAAACGCCGGTTTTGGATTGCGCCATATCCCCTTGGTGTCCAAGCTCTCCCCCCAAAGGCGTTATGCCAAGTATTCTTACGCCCGACTCCTTGGCCTTTTTTGACAGGTTCTCAAGAAGCATGGGTATCTCTTTTTCCCTGGAAAGCGTTTTTTCATACTTTCCCAGTTCGCCCGCCAAAAGGTCGTGTTTGCTTATAAATTTGTTTTTATAGGAAAGCTCGTTTTTCAGCAGCCTGATTTCGTTGTTCAATTTGCGCGCTTTGGGTATCAGCACAAAAAGCTTTGCCATGCTGGGTTTCAGGAAAAACGTAAAATATGAAGCGAAAATAAGTATGAGCAGCAGTACATACAGTATAAGGACCTTTTTCTTCGCTTCGTCCATTTTCAGTTCGGGTATATTTTTAAAAATACCTGAAAGGAGTCCCATCTAATTTCCCTCTCCGTCCGATTTAAACGTGCAAACCAAGATAAAATTCATCGCGTCCTGGTTGGCGATTGTGCTTTTTTTGACCGATACCAGTTCTATGTCATCGAAATCGTCGAACAAATTTTTGTTATCCTTAAGCGATTGTATAAAGCGCGCAACGTACGAGGTGGCCTCTTCGCTCCTTCCAGCGGCGCTTCCTGCTATTGTTAGCGTGGCGATTTTATAATTCTCCCATTCCGTCTGGCTCTTCACGTTCTGCGATTTCGACAAAGGCGCGTGGGCGCTTTTTTCGACCATGCGTTTACCGACTTTTTCATCATAAGTCAGCTCCGTGAGCCACACGTTCGGCGTAACACTGCTGCTCAGCTCATTCAAAAGACGCGTCCAGCTGCGCCGTTTTTTTATAAGCTCCTCTATAGCTTTTGTCTTTTTGGTAGTATTTGTAATGCTTGTTTTTAAGGCGTCGAGATTGGCCTTTTCCGGAGCCATCTCATTCCAGGCCTTGGTGAGCATGGTAACCTGTTTGTCGCTCAAAAATATGAGCCCCCACAATGCGAGCTGCAGCGCCACGAGAATTGCTATGAATGTGCCGGCGACGGAAAAAAGCGGAAGGTCTGGCAATTCGATCTTTATGCGCTTTTTTTTCAGTTCTTCCGGTAAAAGGTTCAGTTCTATCATCGTCTTAAAGCTAATCCCGCGCAAATGGCGAATCGAGCCCTGTCTGACTCGATTAATTTCGCGTCGACCTCCTGGCCCATTTTAAATTTAGCAAACGGGTCCCATATAACGGGTTTTATACCCAGACTTTCCTGCATAAAATCGTCAATTCCATGAAGCGTGACCGCGCCACCCGATAGGTATATATTGTGTATGTTGCCGCCCGATTGATTTTCATAATAACCGAACGAAAGGCGCAATTCGTCGGCAAGGTTGTTTAAAACTGATTTGCAAATCTCAAAAACCTCCGCGGATTTTTCTTTTGGGTCGGATACAAGAGTCTCGCTTTGCCTATTATCTATCTGAAGTTCTTTTGACACCGCCTGCAACATATCCCTGCCGCCTATCTGAATGTCACGCGTAAAATACGGCTGGTTACCCTTTGACATAACCACGTTCGTCTGCGTATGCCCAATGTTTAGAAGCGCTACATTTTTGCCGTCAACCTCCTTGCCGGAAGAATTGTAAAACGCGTTAAAGCAAGCGAAAAAATCTATGTCAATTACGGATACTGTCAGTCCCAGCTCCTCAAACATTGCGATCCGTGAATTAACCGCGTCTTTTTTGGCGGCTGCCAGAAGTACCCTCATATAACCCTTGCCGTCGCTCGGCTCTTCCAGGACAACCACATCTATAAGCACGTCGTTTATGCTGAACGGTATGTATTTCTCGGCCTCAAATTTCAGGGAGTTCCTTAGGTCATCTATGGACATCTTGGGCATATTGATAAACCTTACCATAGCCGAAGGGGCGGAAAGGGATATGGTGACGTTTTTTGTGGATGGCTTAAAATTCTCCAGAAGAGACTTGAGGGTGTATTTTATGGAGCTTGCGTTGCAGGGTGGCTCAATTTCGGCAGAATGTACCGCGTTTAATAGTTGCGTCTCGCCGTCAGAAGACACATCCAACGCTTTTATAAACCGCGTGCCGATATCTATACCCACATGCGATTCTTTTTTTCTTCTGCCGCGTTTTTTCGCCATATAATTATATATCTATTTAAACGTATAATAGCCTATTATATTTTATTTGTCAAGAGGT
>JAFGLX010000098.1 GCA_016927795.1 Candidatus Omnitrophota bacterium | reverse complement strand
TAACTTTTTATCCGCACCCGTCAAAGGTTTTGGGTTTATCCGAGGGAGCGCCGCTACTTACGTCTCTCGAGCATAGACTGCGGCTTTTTGATGAACTGGGCGTGGATTGCGCGCTGGTTTTACGCTTTACGAGGACTTTAAGCTCAATGAAAGCCGCTGATTTCATAAATAATGTTCTGGGCAGAATCCGTATCTACGAAATAATACAGGGTAGTAATTTTTTCTTCGGAAAAGATAAAAGCGGCACGCTGCGGGACCTCGAAAAATTTTCTCATTCTTACGGTTATCACCTGACTGTCGTAAAAACCTTTAACAGTTCAGGGAAAATAATATCAAGTACCTGGATACGCAATCTGATAATGAAAGGCGAGCTTAAAAAAGCCTCATTCCTTTTGTCAAGGTCGGTTACTATACTGGGTACCGTAAAACCCGGCAGCAAAAGAGGCAGACTTCTGGGGTATCCGACGGCTAACATAGACCCCCACCATGAGGCTATACCGCCTTCAGGAGTATACGCGTCAAAAGTAAGGGTCGGTAACAGGATTTATAAGGGCGTTTTGAATATAGGAACAAGGCCCACTTTCAAAAAAGATTCGCTTTCTGAATGCGAATCTACGGTGGAAGTGCACATTTTTAATTTTAAAAGATCAATATACGGGAAAGACGTGGAGATAAGTTTTGCCAAAAGGATAAGGAGGGAAAAGAAATTCAAAAGCCGCGCATCTCTCATAAGGCAAATAAGGCTTGATGAAAAAAAGGCCAAAAAAATACTTGCTGAATAGCCTCAAACGGCAGGTAAGGGTATATGTACTAAAAGGCTGTGAAAAGACAGTTATGTATTCTTGAATCATTCGATATCCGCGAATTTAGCCCTGCCTTTTTCGGTAATCGTTTAGGAATATTTGTTGCTTTCTGAATTATATAGCAAAAAATAGCCGCGATAGACGCACGGCAGTATATATCGCCATTATGCTATTTACAAAATAACCTTACTATGTTATTATATTGTGTCTATTTTAGAGTATGTACTTAATGAAAAGACGTTGTTTTGGAGGAGGAAAAAGTGGCACTAACGAAAGAAAATAAAAAAAATATCGTGGAAAACTATAAGCACCATACAAAGGATACGGGCTCTTCTTCGGTACAGATAGCCCTGCTTACGGAAAGGATAAATATACTTACGGACCATTTCAAGACCCACCGCAAGGATTACCAATCCAGGCGCGGACTTCTTAAGCTGGTAAGCCATAGGAGAAGGCTCCTGGATTACGTGAAGAAGCATAATACGGGAGAATATGAAGCGCTTGTGAAAAAACTGAATTTAAGAAAATAGAACAATATATTAGCAAAAACGAAAGGCATTATCATGACAAAAGGCTGTTTTAGTGTACAAATGGGGAAAGAAACGCTTACTATCGAAACGGGCAAGATGGCCAAACAGGCACATGGCGCCGTAACCGTACGGCTTGGCGGAACAGTTGTCTTATCAACCTGTGTTTGCGCAAAAGACGCCAGGGAGGGCGTGGATTTTTTGCCGCTTACGGTGGAGTATCGCGAGAAGACCTACGCGGCAGGCAAAATACCGGGAGGGTTTTTTAAAAGAGAGGGGAGACCGTCAGAGAAGGAAATACTGACAGCGCGTCTGGTAGACAGGCCCATAAGGCCTCTCTTCCCAAAAGACATGGTTACCGACATACAGATTGTGAACCTAGTCCTTTCAAGTGATGGCGAAAACGATTCAGACATACTTGCCGTAAACGGCACCTCTGCGGCTCTCGGCATATCCGATATACCTTTTGACGGTCCCATAGGATGCGTTCGTGTAGGGCTTATAGACGACAAATTTGTTTTAAACCCTACGTTCCAGGAACTGGAGAAAAGCAAACTGGATCTGGTTGTTGTAGGGAAAGAAGATCGGATAATAATGATTGAGGCAGGTTGTAATGAGCTGGGTGAAGACAAGATAGAGGATGCGCTTACTTTCGCGAAGAAATATATAGACGACATAGTCAAGTTACAAAAAGAAATGATTGCCAAATGCGGCAGGGAAAAAAGAAAGGACATAATTTTAAGAAGCCCGAATAAAGACCTGTTGGAGAAAGTAAGGGATTTGTCCTTTACAAAATTTACCGACATTAATCAGATAAACGATAAGTCGAAGAGGGATAAGGCCTCGGACGAACTGACAGGACAGATATTGAAAGACCTTATGACAGATGACGGCTCGCCGGAGGAATGGGAAATAAAAGCCGCCATACAAAAAATCGAAAAAGAAGCCGTGAGGTCCAACATACTGGAGAACAAAAAAAGAACCGACAATCGCTCATTTAAGGAGATAAGGACGATAGAATGCGGTACCGACGTTTTACCGCGCACACACGGCTCGGGACTCTTTACAAGAGGCCAAACGCAGGCGCTTTGCGTTACGACGTTAGGGACAAGCGCCGATGAGCAAATGATAGATGCTCTTGAAGGGGAGACGCAGAAGTCGTTTATGCTACATTATAATTTTCCGCCGTTCAGCGTTGGCGAGACAAGCCCTTTCAGAGGCCCAGGAAGGCGAGAAATAGGCCATGGAGCCCTTGCCGAAAAGGCACTAAAGCCCGTTATGCCTCCAAAAGAGCAATTTCCTTATACCGTAAGGATTGTCTCCGATATACTTGAGTCTAACGGTTCAACTTCTATGGCGAGCGTATGCGCTGGCTCCCTTTCACTTATGGACGCGGGAGTTCCGACTAAAAGCCATGTGGCCGGAATAGCTATAGGTCTCGTTACCAAAGGCGATAAATATGTTTTACTTACCGATATAGCAGGTTCAGAGGACCATTACGGGGATATGGATTTTAAGGTTGCCGGCACCAAAGACGGCATAACTGCCATACAGCTGGATTTGAAAATTAAGGGTTTGGAAATAAAAGTGCTAAGGGAAGCGCTCACATTGGCAAAAGAGGCAAGACTGGAAATTCTGGGAAAAATGAATAACGCTATATCAAAGCCCAAAGAAAACGTTTCGAGCTATGCGCCGAAAATAATCAATCTTAAAGTAAACCCTGATAAGATAAAAGAGATAATAGGACCCGGTGGACGTACTATAAAGAAGATCATAAAAGACACGGGCGTAACTATCGATATCGAGGATGACGGGACGGTTCAGATAGCCTCAAGCGACGAAAAAGCCATAGAGAAAGCTCTTGCCACAGTTAAGGGCCTTTCATCGGATGCCGAGGTGGGTAAAATATATAACGGCAACATAACGCGCATTATGAATTTCGGAGCGTTTTGCGAGATATTACCCGGCAAAGAAGGGCTTATACACATATCGGAAATAGCCGATAGATTCGTCAAGGATGTATCTCAGGAGCTTAAGGTAGGTCAGGAAGTTGTCGTAAAAGTGGTGGAGATAGACCAGCAGGGCAGGATAAATTTAAGCATAAAACAAGCGATGAAAAAAGACGGTGAAAATGAAGTCGGTGGCAATAAAAATAAAGAGGAAAAATAGCGCAAACGACCTCCCCTTGCCGCGGTATGCTACAGCCGGTTCAAGCGGTATGGACCTGTATGCGGATGTCGAAGACGAGGTTACCATAAAACCGGGCCAGATTAGATTGATTTCATGCGGTATATACCTTAGCATGCCTCAGGGTTTCGAGGGAGAGGTAAGGCCAAGAAGCGGCTTGGCGCTGAAACACGGCATAACGCTTGTGAATACTCCAGGGACAATTGATAGCGATTACAGAGGTCTTGTCTGTCTTGTTATGACAAATTTAGGAACTTTGCCTTATATAATAAAAAGAGGTGACAGGGTAGCCCAACTTGTCATAAAAGAGGTTGTGAGGGCCAGCCTTGATGAGAAAGAAGAACTGGATGAGACTGTCAGAGCCGAAGGCGGGTTCGGTCATACAGGTATCAAGTAACACGGCTTTTCAATGAAAACAACAAAGATAAAAGAGATAAAGCTTGTTATCGTGCTTGCTATCGCTATAGTGGTGTTCGTCAGCCTAATCTCGTTTAACCCGGCTGATATAAAATTTCTTACATCGAACCCTAACGTCGCAAAAAGTAACATAATAGGTTTCGCCGGGGCAT
>JAFGLX010000097.1 GCA_016927795.1 Candidatus Omnitrophota bacterium | reverse complement strand
TTATATTTTGAAGTCTCCCGAGGGTAAAGAAGCGGAAACAAAATCAAAAGAGACACTTTCAGGCGTGGATTTTATTTTTGAAAGACGCCCTATAAAAGTCAAATACTTCTAATAAACACCCTAGAGCTTGTCGGTCACGGTATATATCTTTTTGCCGGATAACGTAATATTACTTACAGGCTCGTTATTCGCTGCCTCCTTGGCTGTTTCTTTTGCCTCTTCCTTTATAAAAGGCTGCGCCATTTTTTGAGCCTCGGCAACCTGCCGCACTATTTCAGCGTTTTTGTCTAGCGCTGTGAGATTATCTTTCGGCGGAGCTTTCACCGTTATAACTATCGTGGTGGTTATGCTCGCCGAACGCGCGTATACGACGCAGTTTAATGAAAAGACAAAGCATGCAAGAAGCATAAGCGCCAGAGCCGTTTTTAACCACTTCATTTTATTTGCCTCCTTTCGGTAGCCCAGCTGCCTTTTGGTTTGCCGGCTATCCAGTTAGCGGGTTCTTACTAAAACCTGCTTACCGGCTAACCAATTCAGGCCTGTGGCTTTGCGCCGGATAAAGCTTCTTTGTGAGGCCTCATCCGGTGTCCCGAATAAAATCTTTTTCAGATATAATTACCCGGGACGCATTCGCCTTTCGGCGAAATTGCCCTTTTCGTGGGGCAAAACAATCTATATCATACCCTCCCTGTATCTTGTTACTTTTTTTAAAATCGCGTCTTTTAATTCTTTTTCGCTTTTGATACTTTTTCCGTCTATAGCGATTTCCTTCATTGCGTCAACCATCGCGCGCAGAATTTTAACCCTTGAGAGTTTCACACCCGTGGTAAATAGAGAATCCTTGCCTATTTTATCAAGATAGTCTATCTCGTCTCTATTCATTATGGCTATTACTCTGTGCAGTTTTTTTTCTTCAATTTCCATTTTAATCCCCCCGACTTATCGAATCCCCGGCGATGGCGGGGCTCCACTTACCGTTAAATTGCATTAAAAAACCCCGCCCTTTTGGCGGAATTCCAATAATGGTATCCATTCTGCCAAAAAGGCGGGGCATGCATAAAAATAGCCAGGCAAACCCGGCTTTATTGGTTCATTTCTTCGGCAACCACGCTGCCATATCGGAACTACGCCGACTTAGGCCGTTGGCTTTGCGCCCCATCCTTTCGAGAATGGTTTACCTTTATCGGAAACATTGTCAAATTGTCAAAGTGCACAATTTATCTTTTTCTACTATCAAGTATAGCCGGTTTTTACGGTAAGTCAATACCCTTATAACTAGCTTTTTTATTTTTAACGCTTAAGAGGCATAAGTTAAACAGTTTAGCGTTTCAGAATTGGGCCTGTATTTTTAGAACAAGTTCCTGATAAGCGGGAAAATTTTTACCCAAGAGAGTCAGGCCGTATTGAAACTCGACATTCGCTATAAACTTGCCCTGTCTTTGGGCGCTGTTTCCGAACAGTTGAATTACAGGCCCAGCGCGCCATATCATGTAATCTTTATCTATGCTTCCCGTATCGCGGTGAGCTATTATGGTATCAAGTTCGGTTTTCAAAAGAAGCCATTTCATGGGCCATGCCCCTGTTTCTATGAATAAGGGTATATCGTTAGTAACGGGCGAGCTTCGCCATCTGTAACCCGCCTCAGCAGCCACATAGCATGGCAGTTTCCAGTTCTTATAAGGCAGCGGGATATCAAAATTTTTGCCTATGAGACCTTTTAATTCCAGAGCATCGTCGCCATCCCCGATATCAGGCTTATTTCTGTCTTCCGGATCATCGCCGTGATTAATACCGTAACCGGGGTATATATATCCTTTTATCTGGCCGCTTAACACAAAGGGTTTCTCAAGAAACCGGACTTTCGCGCCTACTTTTACCGAAGTTACCCCTGTATTTTTCCTTCTATACGGCCCCCAGTCCGGCGGCCTTCCGTATTCTTTATATTTACTCTCCTTGTATTCCATTGACCAGAGAAGGTTAAACCAGTCGGTGATGCCGAGCTCAATTTTTGGTTCCATTATTAAATCCCAAGCCCGGGCCTCTTTGGCTTTGCTTTTCTTTTTGTAGTCGTCTCCGAAATCCTCTTTCGCCCATTGCCATTTGAAATAATATTCAGCCCATACTCTCTGTTTTGGAACCGTCCAGGCGCCGGCCAGCGCTTCTTGTTGGAATAAACAGAAAAGACCGAGCGTAATTAAAGCTATAAGAGTTGTTTTTCTTACAAGATTAAACATCATGTTTTTAAACATTTTACTATTTCAAGTGTATTATACAATAGGATAAATATGAAGGTCAAGATAAAGCGGCATGTTTCGGTTGTATTATTTGGATTACGACACTATGTTAAACGTGGATTCGCGCGGAGTGGAGTCCCCCGGCCGTTAGGCCGGGGATAAGATAAGTCGGAGGGCAAAGAAAGGATTAGCATGGATTTCAGGTATCCGTGTAAATCAGTTTTTTAATCTGTGTCAATCCGTGTAAAATATAACGAAACAGCCCAAGTCGGCATACCGGGTACCCGTTTTTATATTGACTTAGCACATTTTTATGGTATTATTTTATTTACCTCAAAAATACAACGATACCACGGGATAATTATATGAATAACGTGAAAACAGGAATATTGCTTATCGCGCTTACCATTATACTTATATGGTTCGGCTCTATATTCGGTGGCGCCCGTGGAGCGACCATAGCATTTATATTTGCGCTTGTAATTAATTTCGTAAGTTATTGGTATAGCGATAAAATAGTATTGTCTATCTACAAAGCCCAGGAAATTCCCGAAGGGAGATTTTATCATTTATATAATCTGGTAAGGGAACTTACGCAGAACGCGGAACTTCCCATGCCGAGAATATATATGATTGAAAACCCGTCGCCTAACGCTTTCGCCACCGGCAGAGACCCTCAACACGCTGCGCTGTGTGTTACAAAAGGCCTTCTCGAATTATTGAACGAGAATGAGTTGAAGGGCGTATTGGCGCATGAGCTGGCTCATGTAAAAAACAGGGACACTCTTATTATGACAGTTACCGCGGCCATAGCGGGAGCAATAATGATGCTTGCCTCTATGGCAAGGTGGGCTGCGATACTGGGTGGCGGTTACGGACGCCAGAGAAGGGATTCCAACAACGTTATATCTCTAATAGCCGTCTCCATACTCGCGCCCATAGCGGCGCTTATCGTGCAGCTTGCTATTTCCAGGTCGCGGGAATATGCTGCCGACAAACACGGGGCCTATTTTGCCAAGGATTCCTCGGGCCTCGCGATGGCTTTGATTAAACTCAAAAAGGCCACTGTGTTAAAACCTATGGAGGCTTCGCCGCAGACCGCCCATCTTTTCATAGTGAACCCTTTTCGGGCCAGTTTTATAACGACACTTTTTTCCACTCACCCTCCTATCGAGGAACGCGTAAGGCAGCTTCAGAGTATAAAATTTTAATCCCCCTGACTTATAGAATCCCAGGGCCTGTCACCCTTCTTGCCAAAGGCAATCAGGGCGGCAGGCCCTGGGATTCACTCTATATAGGGCAAGGTTCCAAAACCCCCATCATTTTTTTAGATTTTCCGCCGCACATCTTTTTACAATGATTACAGCGAGTGGAATTTTAGACTAAAATTCCACTCGCTGTAGGGGGTTAAGGAAAGATTTCGGCGATGCCGAGGTGATAATATCCGTAATCTATATTGTACATCTTGTGAGCAGAAAATCACGGTAATATTATATAAAAATTCTAAAGGAAAGATTCAACACAAAGCTTTCGCAATAACCTTGTATTTTTTCTAAAAAGGTGATATATTTTTAAAAAAGATGGAAGAAACGATAGTAGACAAGAGATTCGGTGATATTGACGCTGACGCGGCGGGCTTTAAGAAGTCAAAAGTATGCATTATTCAGGCCCCGTATGAGGGGACGCTTACGTACGGCAAAGGAGCGAGCAGGGCACCTCAAGCGATTATAGATGCGTCCAGGCATATGGAACTTTTTGACGATGAGCTGTATGCCGAAACATACAAGGTAGGAATTTACACAAGCCCGCCTCTTGACATAGCTTCCGAGAGTTCGCCGGAAAAAGCCATAAATGCCGTTAAAAGCGCTGTTATGGGCGTCCTTGAGGCAGGTAAATTTCCCGTGCTTCTGGGAGGAGAACACTCGGTTACGGTGGGAGCGGTAAAAGCGGCAAAGGAATTTTTTAACGATATTTCCGTTCTGCATCTTGACGCACACCATGACCTGAGAGACGAGTATGAGGGGTCTAAATATAATCATGCCTGCGTCGCAAGAAGGATACAGAAGATATGTCCCGTCGTGGAAGTGGGGGTAAGGAATATAAGCAAGGAAGAGAAGGATTTTATAGACAGCGCGCAATCAGCGGTTAAAGTTATAAGTGTTTATGACATATTAGAATCCCATAACTGGAAAAAAGACGCGAGTAATCTGCTCTCGGATACGGTATATATAACGATAGACCTGGATGTATTAGATCCTTCTATAATGCCTTCCGTAGGCACACCTGAGCCCGGAGGCCTGGGTTGGTACGAATTTATGGATTTTTTGAAAATTATTTCAAAAGACAAAAAAATAGCGGGTTTCGATGTGGTTGAGCTCTCGCCCATAGAGGGCTACAGGGCGCCGGATTTTTTAGCCGCCAAAATTGTTTACAGACTTTTAGGGTATATATTTTTCGGTAAAAAATAAAAAGGAGAACGATAGATGATACTTGCCTCAAGAAAAAAACT
>JAFGLX010000096.1 GCA_016927795.1 Candidatus Omnitrophota bacterium | reverse complement strand
GCCTTGCCTTGGGGTATGCATAAGCTGAACGTTTTTATGCTCCTATTAAGGTAGTCCTCTATCCTTTTGATAAGCTCCGGGAAATTCTCTTTTTTCAGCGCCGATATCGGTATGGCATCCGGGAACTCGCGTACCAACCCGTTTACGATGGCGCTATCAGCCCTGTCTATTTTGTTCAAAACCGTAATTATGGGTTTGTCACGCACGCCGAGTTCGTCCAGTACCTTAAAAACCGCATTTTCCATTTCTTTCGTCTTAGGGTGGCTTACGTCTATAACGTGCAGCAAGACATCGGCGTTCACAACTTCCTCCAGAGTGGCCTTAAAAGACTCTATCAGGTGATGAGGTAAATCGTTAAGAAAGCCTACGGTATCGGCAAAGAGAACCTTCTGGTTATTGGGAAGAACGAGGCTTCTTATGGTTGGATCAAGGGTGCTGAAGAGGCGGTCATCGGCGTATACGTCCGCTTCTGTCAGCGCGTTAAGCAAAGTTGATTTACCGGAATTCGTATATCCTACTATCGCGATCGTAAGAAGCGAAAACTTCGTTCTCTGTTTTCTGCGCGTCGCTCTTTGTACGCTCAGGTTTTCGAGGTCCCTTTTAAGTTTTTCTATCCTTTGTCTCACCCTTCTGCGGTCCAGTTCAAGTTTCTGCTCGCCGGGGCCTCTTGTACCTATACCCGCGCCCAGTCTTGATAATAAAATACCGCTTCCGGCGAGGCGCGGTAAAAGATATAAAAGCTGTGCCAGCTCCACCTGAATCTTTCCTTCGTTTGACCTGGCATGCCGGGCAAATATGTCAAGTATGAGCTGCGTGCGGTCTATTGTTTTTACGTTGACGATTTCTTCGAGATTCTTCTGTTGGGTGCCCGTAAGATTATTGTTGAATATGACAACGCCTATGTTTTTACGCACGCAGAGCTCCGAGATATCTTCAGTCTTTCCTTTTCCTATAAAAAAGGCGGGCGAAGGCTTGTCGCGGTTTACTGTCATCTGTTCAACAACGCTTGCGCCGCTTGAGACGGCAAGGTCGTAAAGTTCGGCGGCCCTGTCTTCGGTACCCCATGGGCTCCTATCCCCTTTAAGATTCAATGTTACAAGTAAGGCTTTTTCCATAGTATCCGGTTTACATACCGGTCAAGCGGCTTGCCATAATATCAAGAACCCGTTTTTCCCCCATTTTGCCTATATCCAGCCATCTAATGCGTTTATCCGCCCTGAACCAGGTAAGCTGGCGTTTTGCAAATCTGCGCGTATCCCTTTTTAATAATTCCTTTGCTTTTTCTGTATCGTATCTTTGCTTCAGATAACCTTCTATCTGCGTGATACCTATGGCCTTTCTCGCGGTTATGCTCAACTTCTTGCCCAAGAGCCTCTTTACCTCCTTCACCGCTCCTTCCTGAAACATGCAATCCGTGCGTTTATTAATGCGCTCGTATAACGCATCCCTTGTCATGTTAAGGCCAAATATCTTTATCTCATATTCGTCTTTTATGCCTTTTGTCTTTTCACCGAGGCTCGTCTTTGTCTTCTTCTCCAGCTCATATATCTCAAGTGCTCTTATGACCCTTCTCATGTCGTTCGGGTGTATCTTTTCCGCGGAAAGGGGGTCTATTTTTTGAAGCATGCCGTATAAAAAAAGATTTCCGTTTTTGGCGGCAAGCCCCGCGAGGCGTTTTCTTATTTTTTCGCTCTTCCCTTTTGATGGGAAAATTCCGTCAATCAAAGCCCTCGCGTAAAGTCCGCTTCCGCCCGTTATTATGGGAATTTTTCCTTTTTTTATTATCTTTTTTATTCTGAAAGCGGCCATTTTGGAGAATAACGCCGCGCTGTACTCGCATGAAGGTTCCAAAAAACCAAGGAGGTGGTGAGGGATCCCTTTTCTCTCGGCAGGACGGGGCCTGCGGCTTATTATAGTCATACCCTTATAGGCCTGCATCGAGTCGGCTGATATTATTTCACCGTTTATTTTTTTGGCAAGTTTTATCGCTATGTCTGTTTTTCCGACCGCGGTGGGGCCTAATATAACTGCTATTGGATGTGACAATTTCGTATAGTATCCGGGTGTTTATTCCATGATAAGTTCCGCGTATATTTTATCCCTGCGGAGCTTCTTCTGGAGTTTGAGGGCGTAAATTTTCGAGCTGAATTTGCCGGCTCTTACCCTGTATAGATTCTTTCCGTATTGCGTAACCTTCTGTATATAGTAACTGTAGCCTTTTCTCGCGAGGGTTCTTGCGACTTTTTTTGCGTTTTTGAGGTTTTTAAACGCACCGAGCTGTATTATATAATAAAGTGGTTTGTCCTCTTGGGTATTTACATAACCTATTTTATCCGCTTCAAAACTGGACCCGTAATTTTTCTCGATTTTTTTGAAATAGAAATTTGCTTTATCAGGGTCGTTTTTCTTTTTGTAGGCAAGGGCCAGGCGGTAATAAACGCTGCTTAACCTCGGGCTTCTTGAGAACATATCCAGCACGAACTCATACGACTCAATGGCTTTATCAAACTTGCCTTCGTCAAAATATGAATCAGCGATGCCTATGTACGCCTCTTCTTTATACTCCCCGCCATGCATTTCTGTTATGTTACTGAAAATATCCCTTGCCTTATCGAATCCGCCCGTTTTAAGGTAGGCAAGGCCCTCAAGATAGAGAATGCTCTTCTTTTCTTTTCCCGCCAATCTGCACTGACGAAGATTATCCTCCACGCTCCGTATAAGGGCTGCGTAATCCTCTCTTAGAAAAAGTACGTTCACGTCCTTTATGAAATCCGCTTTCGATATCTGCCTTTCCGCTACGGCGGGCGAGGCGATAAAAAAGAGGCTAACGATGACTAATATTGCCCTTTGTCTTTTCATCTGATTTTTTCCTGAAAATTTCCTTCTGTAACTTGAGAAGAGTGTTATTCCTTTCTTTTTTTACCTCGGGCGGTACGTCGTCTTTCATGGCTGCGGCCTTTGTGCCGCTTCTCGGCGAGTATTTGAAGATATATGCCATATCGAATTCTGTTTTTTTCATCAGACTGTAGGTTTTGTTGAAATCTTTTGCTTTTTCACCCGGGAATCCCACTATTACGTCTGTCGTAAGGCGAAGCTCGGGGATTATACTCCTTGCCTTACCTATAAGGTCAAGATACTTCTTAGGCGTATAGCCTCTTCGCATCAATTTAAGTATTCTATCAGAACCTGATTGCAAGGGCAAGTGAAGATGTTTTACCATTTTTTCGCAATCGCGCATGAGCTTAAAAAGCTCTATGCAGGCGTCCTTCGGATGGCTTGTCAAAAAACGTATTTTTTTTATACCGTCTATATCGTTTATAAGCTTCAAAAGTTGGACAAAATCATATCTTCTTCCCAGGGACTGGGGCACTGGTGCACTGGTGCACCCTTCTCCTTTGTACGAGTTCACGTTTTGTCCGAGAAGTGTTATATCGTTAATTCCTTTTCTTACAAGGTTCTCTATCTCATTTATAATGTCTTCTGCGCTGCGGGAGCGCTCTCTTCCCCTGACATACGGCACTATGCAATAGCTGCAGAAATTATTGCAGCCGCGCATTATGGAAACATAGGCGTGTTTATCGCTTTCCCGGTAGTCTGATTTTAATTCAGGGATGTGACCGTCGATGTTACCAAGAGCCGTGATTTTGTTGTTCACCGCGTCTTTTACGAGTTCGGGGAGTTTTGCGATTTCT
>JAFGLX010000095.1 GCA_016927795.1 Candidatus Omnitrophota bacterium | reverse complement strand
GACGCGTCTTGCCGTACGGAGAGAAATCCTGCCCTCTTCGGCTATTCTTTTTAAAACCTTGTTAAGCTCGTCCCTGCGTTCTTTTGTAAGCTGTGGTATGGATATGCGTATCATTTTACCGTCATTGTTAGGCGTAATGCCGAGGTCCGACGCCAAAATAGCTTTTTCTATCTCGCCCATTATTGAGCGGTCCCACGGTTGTATTGTGATAAGCCTTGGCTCGGGAGTGGAAATATTGGCCAATTGCTTGATGCTCATTGATGTATCGTAGCAATCAACTTTTATTCCCTCCACAAGGCTTGAGCGGGCCCTTCCCGTCCGTATGGACGAAAACTCTCTTTCGGTGGCTTCAACCGTTTTCTTCATTTTATTTTCTACGTCTTTTAAAACTTCTTGAGGGTTGTTAAACAAGACTCTCACCTCCGTTTCCGAAAAATATTCATCTTACATCCCGCGTATAGAAACTACCTGCTTAGGTAACGAGCGTGCCGACTTTCTCGCCCAGGACAGCTCTTTTTATGTTGCCTTTACGGTTTATATTAAATACCAGTATCGGCAGATTGTTGTCCTTGCAAAGGCTTATCGCCGTAGCGTCCATTACCTTCAGGTTTCTTTTTAATACATCTATGTACCGTATATTGGAGTATTTTTTGGCGTTTTTGTTCGTCATGGGGTCCTTGTCATAAACACCATCGACTTTTGTAGCTTTAAGTATTATGTCGGCCCCTATTTCGGCAGCCCTCAATGCGGCTGTAGTGTCGGTTGTAAAATAGGGGTTGCCCGTACCGCAGACGAATATGACTACTCTCTTTTTCTCCAGATGCCTTATAGCCCTTCTTCTTATATACGGTTCGGCCAGGGCTTCCATCTGTATAGCCGTCTGAACACGCGTAAATACGTTTATCCTTTCAAGGGCGTCCTGAAACGCCAACCCGTTTAAAACCGTTGCTAACATCCCCATGTAGTCGGCTATGGCGCGGTCCATGCCCTTGGTGGTGGCTTCCGCCAGGCCCCTGAATATATTGCCCCCGCCAATAACGATGGCTATCTCTATGTTTAATTTTTTTATCTCTTTTATCTGCTCGGCTATAGACGCTATTACATTCGCGTCTATACCATAGCCCTTTTTACCCTGAAGAGCTTCGCCGCTTATTTTTAATACTATGCGTTTATATTTTGCTTTCATTTTTGACACGAGTTGGCACGAATCAAATACGAATCTACGCGAATATTTGTGTATATTCGTGCGAAATTAGTGTATATTTGTCTTTTATATTTCTTCACCTAACTGATAGCGAACAAACCTGCGGATAACTATGTTCTCGCCTATCTTTGCTATAAGAGAATGCAGGACGTCTTTAATTTTTAGATTAGGGTCCCTGACAAAAGGCTGGTCTAAAAGACAGGTTTCCTCATAAAATTTCTCTATTTTCCCGTCCAGTATCTTATCAAACGCAGCTTTCGGCTTGTCCTTTATGGGTTCGCCCAGAATTTCTTTCTCTTTCTCAAGTACCGACGCCTTTATGTCTTCCCGTTTTACATACGCCGGTTTGGAGGCGGCTATGTGCATGGCTATGTCTTTAACGAACTTCCTGAAATCTTCGTTTCTTGCCACAAAATCCGTCTCGCAGTTAACCTCAACAAGAACCCCTATTTTCCCGTTTGTGTGTATATAGCTTTCTACGCGTCCCTCTTTTGCGGCGCGGCTGCTTTTTTGCGACGCGAGTTTAACGCCTTTCTTGCGCAGGAATTCAATGGCTTTTTCTATGTCACCCTTTGACTCCTTAAGGGCTTTTTTGCAATCCATTATGCCTGCGTTAGTCTTTTCTCTTAACACTTTGATGGCATCAAGCATGTTCTTCTTCCTTTCCTTCCTTACTTGGATGTTCTCTTTCTTTTTATAGGCTGGTCTTCGGTATCCTCACTCGCTTTCTCAAGCCTTATATCGCCTTCGATCAGTTCTTCTGCCTCTTTTTCACTGGACACCTCGCCCGCCTCATTGTCTGCGGCTTCTTTTTTCTCCCTTTCCGCATCCTTTTTGCTCGCCAGAAACTGGTTTTTACCCTCAAGGACGCTCGCAGAAATAAGCGACGTAATAAACCCTATTGATTTCATCGCATCATCGTTACCCGGTATAACATAATTTATTTTGTCCGGGTCACAGTCGGTATCGACAAGGGCGACGACGGGTATGGAGAGCTTATTGGCTTCGTGTACGGCTATGGCCTCTTTTTTAGAATCTATTACAAAAACGGCTCCCGGTAAACGTTCCATTTTCCTTATTCCCTCAAGGTTCTTAAGGAGGTTCGCCGCCTTTTTGTCCACTACCGCTCTTTCTTTCTTTGAAAGCGCCGCATAAGTACCGTTGGTTTTCATCGCGTCAAAAGAGTCGAGCTTTCTCACACTCTTTCTTATTGTTGAAAAATTTGTAAGTGTTCCTCCGAGCCAACGCTGATTCATATAAAACATACCGCATTTCTGCGTCTCTTCTTTTATTATGGGCTGGGCCTGTTTTTTCGTCCCGACAAACAGAATATAACTGCCGGCTGCTGCTACCTCGGTCATGAAATTGCATACTTCAAGAAGCAGTTTCGCTGTCTTTTCCAGGTCGATTATGTAAATACCTTCTTTTTCGCCGAATATATATTTCTGCATTTTCGGATTCCATTTTCTTGTCTGGTGCCCGAAATGCACCCCCGCTTCCAACAATTGCTTAATTAGAGCTGTCTCTTTTTTTGTCACCATTAGTTAAAAAATCCTCCTTTTGTAATGCTTTTATATCAATATGCCGTGTTTTAAAACCGTCTTCTGTGAATTATGCGTTTTTGCAGTATCTTTATCGTTGTATTATTATAACCCCAAGTCGCCTGCTGTCAATAGTTTAATACGCCGCTCATGCATTACTTAGATCACCCGTTATGCTATACAATTCCTCTCCTGCTTATACAGCAAAAGCAACCGTTTAACTATCAAATAGCTGTGTGTTATAAGGCTTAAAATACCACATCAATATGCGTCCCTGAACTGCATGTCATACAGCTTCTTGTATAATCCGTCCTTCTCCATTAATTCCTTATGGCTGCCCATGTCCAGTATTCTCCCTCTGTCCAATACTATTATCTTAAAGGCGTGCTTAATAGTGCTCAATCTGTGGGCTATAACAAATACGGTCCTGCCCTCCAAAAGGCGGTCGATAGCCTCCTGCACGCTCTTTTCGGACTCTGTATCAAGCTGGGAGGTTGCCTCATCAAATATAAGAATAGGCGGATTCTTAAATATGGCCCTTGCGATAGCGATTCTTTGTTTTTCCCCGCCCGAGACCCTAAAGCCTCTTTCGCCTATCACGGTGTTATATTGCTCGGGCATTTTCATGATAAAATTGTGGGCATTTGCGACTTTCGCGGCTTTTACCACGTCATCCATGGAAAAGTTGCGGCTGCCATAGGCTATGTTGGCAAGAACGGTATCGTTAAAAAGAAGCATATCTTGCGTTACAACACCTATCTGGTCTCTCAAAGATTTGAGTTTTATGTCCCTAAGGTCGATTCCGTCAATATGTATGCTTCCCATGGAAGGGTCGTAAAAACGCGGTATAAGGTTGACAAGAGTGGTCTTGCCTGCGCCGCTCGGGCCCACAATAGCGATTATCTCCCCCTTCTTGGCCTCAAAACTTATGTCTTCAAGAACATACTGATTGTCATACTTAAACCAGACGTTTTTCAAAGTTATGCTGCGCGATATGGCACTTATCTCTACGGCGTCCTTTTTTTCATCGATTTGTTCCTTTGTATCGAGAATGTTGAAAATTCTTGTCGCTGCGGCAAGCGCCTGTTGTATGGAAGCGTACGTTTTGCTAAGGCGTTTTACGGGCTTTATCATCAATAGTATAGGGCTTAAAAAACCTATGAAAGAACCCCATGAAAGCGTGCCTGCCACGATTTCCTTATAAGCAAGATAAGCCACTATGACAAGATATATAACGCTTGTAAACTCGTTTATGGGGCTTATGATATTAACCCTTTTTACGGCTTTCATCGCCAGTTTATAAAAAATGTGGTTTTCCCGCTTGAACTTATCGCGCTCATAGTCCTGCATGGAAAAGGCTTTTACGATACGTATGCCTGTTATTATCTCAAAGAGTATGGTATTTATGTCGCCCATCTTTTCCTGGCTTCTGGTGGTTATCTTGCGCAGTCTGCTTGAAATCATAACCGCCGGCAGGAGTATGCACGGGAAAAGCACTAAACTCGTTACTATGAATTTCATCGATATGCCGAAAAAGTAAACGACAAATACCGCGACCGTAAGATAACTAACGATTTCAAGGGGCCTCAAAATAACGTCGAGGAAGGTGGTGCTTATGGAATCCTTTATTATGGCGGCGTCGTATGTTATGCGCGACATAAGTTTGGCGGTAGGATTTTTGCTGTAAAAATACATGGACAGCGACAAAAGTTTCTCGTATATGGCGTTTTTTATGTCCCTTACCACCCGTTCGCTCACATCGTTCATAAGATATATCTGTATGAAATCAAACGTGTTACGCAAAAAGAAAAATATGAGCGCCCCTACAAGTAACAAAAAAACGAGCCTAGAAGAGGGCAGATTGTTTACTTTATCAATGATATTCGTTATAAATAAAGGAGTTTTTGACTGCACGGGGATAGCAATCTGCGAACCGCTCACAAGCTTATCTACCGTAGGTATCATGGCCGCGGTGGGGGATACGCCGTTTAACACGCTATACAGAAGCATAGATAAAAAAGCGAAAAAGAGTACCCATATGTGCGGACGCACAAATTTAATCAGTCTTTTATAATCTCTTACGTCATTTCTCATGATTATACTTCATTAGAAGGTGGTTTTTGGCAGCTATATTAGCATAAAATAGTAACATATAAATAGCCATTTGTCGAGTAAAAAAGGGGGATTGCCTAATTTGTGTTATTTGCGGTTATTCCCGGTCATGCCTTTTTCAGTTTTAAATAACGGAAGCTACGTTTTTATTTAACGCTTGATATAAAAAGACGCCTGTGTTAAAATTGGTGCTTAATCCCCTCCGGGGAGAGAGTTACGCTAAATATTTATAGGGAAATAAATGAATAAAGTAAATGTTGGCGTTGTGGGGGTAGGCTATCTCGGTTCGTTGCATGCGCGGGTATACTCACAGATAAAAAACGCCAATCTCGTATGCGTCTGTGACATAGATAAGAAGTGCGCCAAAAAAATCGCGAAAAAATACAGGGTTTGGTACTTCCCCGACTACCGTACTCTTTTCGATAAAGTAGACGCCGTAAGTATAGTGGTCCCTACAAGCCTTCATTATTTTATGGCCAGGGAATTTCTGAAAAACGGCATTCATGTCCTGATAGAGAAGCCCATAACCAAAACTATTGAAGAGGCCGAGGAGCTCATAGAGATAGCCGATTCGAAAAATCGCCTTATACAGGTAGGACACATTGAAAGATTCAATCCTGTTGTAAGGGCGGTGGAACCCTTCCTTAAAGAACCTCGTTTTATAGAATGCCGCCGGGCCGGTCCTTATAAAACAAAAGGGCGTGTTAAGGACGTTGGCGTCGTCCTTGACCTCATGATACACGATATAGACATAATACTGTCCCTTGTAAAATCAGAGGTCGAGAACATAGAAGCTGTAGGCATAAGCACTATTTCTCCCCACGAAGACATAGCCAATGTCCGCCTCACCTTCAAAAACGGCGCTATTGCCGATATTACCGCGAGCCGCGTCACGAAGGAAGAGGTTAGAAAAATAAAGATATCGCAGAAAGATTCCCATATAACCATGGACTACCTGCACCATGAGGCGTTTGTGTTCAAAAAAACCGATAAAAAAGTGACGAAAGAAAAAATAAAAATACAGAAAAAGGAGCCCCTAAAAGAGGAGCTTAAATCTTTTGTTAACTCTATTCAGAACAGAACCAAGCCGTTAGTTTCTGGTCTTGAGGGCAAGCGGGCGCTTACTGTGGCGTTGAACATCCTGGATAAAATCAAATCCTCGAAAAAATAGCGTTACCGATGGGCCCGCGTTCGAAAGAAGCCGGACTATGAAAAAAACCGTTCTTATAATCGCCGGGGAAACCTCCGGCGATATCCATGCCGCAAACCTTGTAAAACACCTTAAATCGACTCATCCCGATTTATCGTTTTTCGGGATAGGCGGCAAAAGGATGCTTGAGGCGGGCGTGGATGTCGTTGAAAGAATGGAAAAACTTTCCATTATAGGCGTGTCGGAGGTTTTTGCGAAATTGGGCCATATAAACCGCGCCTACAAAAAAGTCCTGGCAAGAGTCAAAGACTCGTCTCCGCACCTTGCTATACTGGTAGACTATCCCGGCTTTAACCTTACAATAGCAAAGCGTCTCAAAAAAACGGGTTTGACGGTAATTTATTATATTACGCCCCAGATATGGGCATGGGGAAAATCGCGGGCATATTCAATCAAAAAATACGTCGATAAGGCTATTGTAATATTCGGGTTCGAAGAGGGGCTCTTGAGGTCATACGGTATTGACGCTACATTCGTAGGGCACCCCATTCTTGATGCCGAAACGCAAAAAACCGCGCCTACGAGAGAGTCTTTGGGGTTGGATCCGGATAAGCTTACAATAGCCCTTTTGCCCGGCTCCAGAGAATCCGAGGTAAGAAATATGCTTCCCGTAATGCTACGGACTGCCTCTATTGTATCCGTAAAAAAAGATACCCAGTTTATACTGGCTAAAACCTCGGATATAGACGATAAAATTTACGCCGGCATACTTGCCGGTTCGAAATTACGGATTGCCGGTATCAAAGATAATACATACGGCACCCTGGCCCTGGCCGATTTCACGTTTACCTCTTCCGGAACCGCAACGCTGGAATGCGCTATAATGGAGCGTCCTATGGTCATTATCTACAAAACCTCTTTTCTTACTGCTCTGCTTTTCAGGCTATTTGCAAAAACTTCATTTATAGGCCTTGTGAATATAATAGCCAAAAGGGAGATAGCCCCGGAAATACTGCAGTATGACGCCACGCCCGGAAACCTTGCGCGTACGATACTTTCCATTGTGTCATCAAAAGAGAAAATGGAAGAACAGGCCAGGGCCTTAAGAGAGGTAAAAAACACTCTGGGCTCACCGGGCGCCTCGCAGCGAGCCGCAGATATAGTTAAACAATTCCTCTGATACTCTTCCTCTCACGCGAATTGGGCCTTTTATTGCGGTTAATAAAACTGCGTTAATACGCATTAAGTTAAACTCTAAACCCTAGACAAATTCTAAATTACAAACAATAAATTACTATTTGAAAAATTGGGATTTTTGATTTTTCCCGCCAATGCTACGTCTGCCTTTGGCAGACAGGCGTTGCGGGATCCCGCCATGCGAAAGTAACGGCGTGAGGATCTATTTAGAGTTTCGGATTTAGAGCTTAATTTAAAAAGGTTGGAGCGGAGGGGATTAAACTATTACGATGGACATATCGTTATTATCGGCCAGCCTTACGCATATATCGGGGTGAACAAGAAACGTCTTTTTTTCCTCTATGGCGAGTGCTTTTCCTTTGTTTCTTGCGATTAAATCTATGGTCCCGGCACCCACCGCGGGTACGTCCCATCTCATATCCTGTTGCGGCCGCGAAACCTTTATAACCACAAAACCCTCGCCGCAAAGAGAGGCTCCTCTTTTTATCGCGTTATCGGTACCTTCCATAGCCTCAACGCTTATAACCGTCTTATCTTTTACGACTATGGTCTGACCTATGTCCATCCGGGCTATCTCCCTGGCCTTTTCCAGTCCGAATGATATATCCACGAGTTCTCTCTCGGAAGGGTGTCTATTTGTCAAAGCGCCTTTCGGAGGAAAAAGGTCCGATAAATACTCGATGCCGCTTATTACTTCTATCCCTCTTTTCGTGAACTCCTCGGTAATCCTATCGAGCATGGCGTAGTCGCTTTTATCGCCCGAATTTTTTAAAAGGTTAAGGTCTTTCTCGCCGTTTTTGGGTTTAGTGTAAATAATAGATTTATCAACCTTTCCCAGCATTACGACTTTTTTTATATTTTCCACTAACATTAAAAGTTTGAATTTTGTTATCTGTGTCGGGTCGAACCAGTGAGTCCTCGCGCAGGCTTTGTCGAGAGCGGATGAGGTCATGCCTTTAATAGCAAAACCTATTACTTTTACGCCTTTTTTGCGCGCCTCTTCGGCTAAAATTACAGGGAGGTCCCCTCCTCCCGCTATCAATCCTATCTTATCCATATAATATAACCGTCTACCCGGCTTGCCGAGAATGCGGCAACCGGTTATTTACCCCCTCGGAACTATGCTGAAAAGGAGATCGGCCTCAGCAACAACGTCCTCTCCTACCTTGGCGATACCGTGCGCCTGTACAATCTTCGCTTTGTGTTTCATTATCTCCACGTTAAGCAGGAGCGTATCCCCCGGGAAAACGGGTCTCCTGAATTTCGCGTTATTTATGGAAGCGAAATACGCGAGCTTCCCCCTGTGCTCTTCCATCCTTAGTACAAGAACCCCGCAGGTCTGCGCCAGAGCCTCTATTATAAGAACGCCCGGCATTACGGGGTGGTCAGGAAAATGCCCCTCAAAAAATGGCTCGTTTACGGTCACGTTTTTAATACCCGTTACCTTGAGAGGTTCTATATCTATAACTCTGTCAACAAGCAAAAAAGGATACCGGTGCGGTATGTATCCTTTTATTTCATTTATGTCGATATTTATTTTCATATACTCTCCTTTTTTACATTAATGACAAATGACAAATTCCTTCGCCCTGGGTAGATCGGCCAAAGCGAAAGCGTCTGCAAAATGGCAAATAAATTATCTAATTCCAAATGACAAATTAGGGAATTTGGAATTTATTTGGATTTTGTCATTTGGATTTTGGAATTAATGCATTGTGATTTTATCTTTTTGACTAACTCCAAATTTAACTGGTGACCGCTGCGTATTGCTATTACCCTGCCTTTTACCGGCCTTCCGAGAATATACAAATCACCTATCAAATCCAGCACCTTGTGCCTTGCCGGTTCGTTAGGGAATCTCAGGATGTTGTCAATAGGTCCGTTTTCGTCCATGACAAGTGTATTTTTAAAGTCCGCGCCTTTACCATAACCCGATTTTACAAGGGCCTCCGCTTCTTCCTTAAGGCAAAAAGTCCTTGCCGGAGCTATCTCTTTAAGGAATATATCGGCGTCCAAAACACCGCTGAAAAACTGTTTGCCTATGGCCTTGTTCTGGTATTCCAGTATATAGGAAATCTTAAAAACATCGCTGGGAAATATGCCAAGAAAGGACTCTTTTCTTTCCACCCAGATAGGATTTTTTATCTGTATCATTTGCCGTTCGGCACTCTGGGGTTTTATGCCGTTTTCTTTGACAGCTTCCAGAAACTGTATGGCGCTGCCGTCCATAGCCGGAAGTTCTGGTTTATCCAGCTCAATTTTTACGTTATCTATACCGGCGCCCCATAAAGCGGCCAGTATATGCTCGACCGTCTCCACGTAGTTGCCGCCGCCAAACCCTATCTTGCTCCGCCTGTCATTGTCAAGTTCTGACATGCCGCCCAGCGTAACGGCGGGCTTACCGGCTAAATCCCCTCTTATAAATGTTATTCCCCTGTTTTCTTCTTCGGGATAGAAAAAAACTTTTACAGGCTCGCCTGTCTGGAGGCCTTTGCCTTCAAGAAAAAATTCTTTTTCTACGGTGTTTTGACGGTTCATTTTTTGGTATAACCGGAGGGTAGCCCTGCTGTTAAACCGGCATCAAAATCTATTTAATCCCGATCTTGTTCTCTATGGCTCGTAATCTCTTGTAGATTTCAGGAAGTTTATCGATAAGTATAAGTGACATTTTAGCGCTTTTTATCGGCCTTGCGGGAATGCCTATTATTATGGAATTGGCCGGCACGGATTTGGTAACCCCTCCTTTAGCCCCTATCATGGTGTTGTCGCCTATTTCTGCGTGATCCGTTATCCCTACCTGGCCGCCCATCATAACGTTATTACCTATTTTAACGCTTCCCGAAATCCCGCACTGGGCCGCTATTATGCAATTTCCACCTATAGTCACATTATGGGCTATTTGAACAAGGTTGTCTATCTTACTCCCTCTCCCTATCCTGGTATGTGAAACCTTGGCCCTGTCCACGGTAACGCAGGATCCTATCTCGACGTCATCCTCTATTATAACGTCCCCTATCTGGGGAATTTTGGCGTGGCCTGCGGGTGTCCTTTCATAACCATATCCGTCGCTTCCTATCACGGAACCCGGATGAATAATCACCCTGTTTCCGATTTTTACTTTTTCCCTTATTGTTACATTCGGATAAACTATTGAATCGCTGCCTATAACGCTTGAGGTGCCCACATAGCAATGCGGATAAATAACGGAGTTGTCCCCTACCTCACACCCGTCCTCTATAACCGTATATGCGCCAAGCGTCACGTCTTTCCCGAGCTTTACACCCTCGCCTATGTGCGCGGTCTTGTGTATGCCTCTGGGGTGCTGCGGGTAGGGGGGCAAGATTAATTCAACGGCTTTTTTGAAGGCGAGGTTGAGGTTTTTGCATATAATGACGGGAGCTCTGTTTTTTTCCGGCTCTTTGGAGACAACCACGCATGAGGCTTTTATTCCGTCCGGCAAGAGCCCTGGCTCCTTCTTGAACACAAAAGCGATATCGCCGCTTTCCGCCTCTTCTATGTCTCTTATGCCGCTTACCGACACTTTTCCGTCGGCGTTTTTAAGCGCGCCGTCGAGTTCCTTGGCAAGTTTTTCTAACGTTATGGTTCCCATTGTCGTATTTTATCGTTATTCACACGCTCTTTTTCCTGCGAATATACGCAGTCCGCATAGACTTATTTATTCAATCTGCTCAGGATTTCGTCGGTAATATCGTATTTTTCCATGGCGTACATGAGAGCCATTTGGTTTATCACAACATCATAATTATTATTTTTGGCGTATTCAGTCGTTACGTTGCCTATATCCCTATTTATTTCAGCGATTTTTTCGTCTCTCCACTTTAGAAGCTCTTCGCCTTTTTCCCTTCTGAAATCGTTAAGCCCCTTTGTTTTTTCCATAAGCTCGTTCTGTTTTTTCTCTTTGGCTTTTTCGCTTAAAAGTTCTATCTCATCCCTCAGCTTTCTTACATCGGTTGCCATTTTTTCGAATTCATCCTTTGCCTGTTGATCCTTAGCCTCCAGCTCTTTCTGGAAATCTTTTGTTTTGTTGTATTCGTAAAATACTTTCCTCGCGTCAATGTATCCTATTTTCATTTCCGCGGCGAAAGCATACGTGCACGAAATCAATAAAACTGCCGTTACCAAAACAAATAAAAACCCCTTTCTCATCACAGCCTCCTTTTGTGTTATCTGCATCCGGCGCGATAGCCGCGCATATAAAATTTAAAATCCATGGCTTACAGAAAAGTAAAACTGCCCCTCTTTGTCGTCATCGTGGTTATCGTTCAAAGGATAACCCCAGTCAAGCTTAAGAGGCCCTATAGGGGTCTTTACCCTGACGCCTATCCCGACGCCTTGTTTATAGCCACCCTGTGCGAAATCTTCGATCCTGCGCCAGACGTTTCCCACATCGTAAAATACGGCGCCTTTAACGATTTTTTCATAAAGAGGGAAGGTAAGTTCCGCGTTACCCACAAGAAGCGCCTCACCGCCTATAGGGTCATTAGACGATGGGTCTCTTGGCCCTACCTTTCTTTCCTGATAACCCCTTATTGTGTTAGCGCCTCCGGCAAAATATCTTTCATAAATCGGGACTTCATCCGTATTCCAGTAGCTCTGCGCCAGGCCTACCCTGGCCGATAGCTCTATAACTATCTTTTTTATGGGTGAATAATAAAAACTGTTTGATGTGAAACCCTTAAGAAAATCCTTGTCACCCATTAGAAAACCGCCTACGTTTTCCATGGACAGGGAGGAAACAAAACCTTTCGTCGGGCTGAAAACGTTGTCCCGGTTATCGAAAACGATTCCGAAACCGAGCCTGCTGAGCCAATTGTCACCTTCTTCGTCTTTCAAATCCTGGGTCGCGTCATCCGAAATATCCGATATGTCTACGTTCTCCAGCTTATACATTAGGTCTGCCCGGAAATACTCGAGAAACTCTTTGCCAAATCTTACATCGCCGCCGAAACGTTTTTCGTCAAACCCATAGCCGACGTGAGTCCTCCTATAGTGAGTCCAGTGATAGGCATCCACGCCGAAAGAAAGGGGATAATCGAATATCCACGGCTCCGTCCAGCTTATATTGTAATTGCTCCTTACAGTACCAAGTTCCGCCTTAACCGACAGATTCTGGCCGTCTCCCGTGAAATAAGGGAAATTAAATAGGTCGAAATTTTTCTGGACTACCTCCACGAACCCTATAAATTCATCGATGGAACTATACCCGCCTCCGAAACTGAACTCGCCCGTTTTTGTCTCCTTGACAGTTATGTCAAGGTCGCTTACGTTCGGCTTGTCGGTTTTGGTCGTTTCGAAATAAATATCCTCAAAAAATCCCAGGTTATACAGCCTTTCCTTGCTTCTTCTTATTTTATCGCCGTCGAATTTTTCTCCGGGATAAGCCCTTAATTCCCTTCTTATAACTATATCTTTCGTTTTTGTATTGCCTTTTATGTTTATTCTGCCTATGTAAACCACTTCTTTCGCGTCTATGTTGAATACAATATCCACCGTCTGTGTATCGGTATGGAGGGCCCTGTCAACCCCGACTTCCACGTTCATGTAGCCTTCGTGGTAATAGAAGGTCCTCACGTTTTCTATGTCTTCCCTTAATGCGGAATAGCTGAAAGGGTTTCCTTTCTTAGAGGATATTTTCGACATTATTTCTTCTTCCGGGAACACCGTATTCCCTTTTACAGCTATATCGCCAAAATAGTATTCCTTTCCCTCGGCGATTTTAAGCGTTATAAATATAAGCCCTTTTTGCCTGTCGTAGTCAAGAGAGGGGGTAACTGACATGTCCAGGTATCCCAGGTCCTGATAATACGCCTTTATTTTCGTAAGGTCATTCTCGAATGTCCCATCGTCAAAATAACCTCTTCTGAAAATCCATGCCGGCCGTGTCTCCATAAGCTCTTTTATCTTTTTCGCCTTAACGGCCTTGTTGCCCTCGATAAAAACGCGTTTTATCCTCATGCGAGTCTTTTCGTCTATTATAATTTTGATCGTGACGTTATTGCCTTCCTCGTCCTTTTCAAGCTCGTATTTAGCGTTTATCTGGTAAAAACCGTTCCTCTCGTAAAAAGATTTTATTTCCATCAGGTCTTCCGAAAGTTTGCTGAAATTAAGCATGTCGCTCGTTTTAAGCTGCATAATTTTTTTAAGGCGTTTGGCGCTGATTTTACTGTTGCCTTCAAAGATTATGTCTTTTATGACCGGTTTTTCCTCCACGATTACGGTTACGACCACTCCTCCCTCCTGGTCCTCAGCGTCAACGGCCACGTCCGTGAAATAACCGAGCGCATAAAGCCTTTTTATGTCGTCATTGGCTATCTCCTGGGAAAAGGGGCTCCCCGGTTTCATCCTTATCTTCGAGAGTATTGTCGTCGTGCTTATATTTTTATTCCCTTTTAACAGAACCTTGATTATAACCTTGCTCGCCGTTTCTTCTGCCGACACAGGAAAGCTAAAAAAAAGCAATACCGCAATTACTGCGACCAGTTTACCGCCTAAACCGTAAAACGGTGTTTTCAAAGAATTACGCACGACAGCGATACCGGATTCCATTTTTTGTGCTATCATATAGCTAAAATTCCTCCCCTTTGGCAAGGTCCTCAAACCTCGTATATTCGTTAATAAACGCCAATTTTATGCTTCCTACCGGGCCGTTTCTTTGTTTTGCTATTATAATTTCGGCAACGCCTTTATTTTCCTCGGTAGGGTTATAATATTCCTCTCTCAGAAGCAGCACTACAAGGTCCGCGTCCTGTTCTATGGCACCGCTTTCCCTAAGGTCGGAGATTTGCGGTCTCCTGTCGGCTCTTTGTTCTACCGCCCGCGAAAGCTGGCTTACCGCTATAAGCGGCACGCTAAGCTCCCTGGCCAGGGCTTTCAGGGAACGGGATATCTCGGATATTTCCTGCTGTCTGTTTTCCGCGCCCTGCGGCCCCTGCATGAGCTGAAGATAGTCAACGACTATCAGCCCTATGTCAAACTGCGCCTTAAGCCTGCGCGCTTTCGCCCTTAACTCGAGAACTGAAACGCCGGCTGTATCATCGATATAAATCGGGGATGTGGAAAGTTTTCCCGCGGCGTTTACGAGTTTGGGCCAATCCGACTGGGCAAGAAACCCCGTCCTTACCTTATGGGCATCTACACGCGCGTGTGAGCACAACATTCTCTGCACGAGTTGCTCTTTTGACATTTCAAGACTGAAAAATGCAAGCGGAGTGTTCTCTATTACCCCTACATGCTCGGCTATGCAGCTCACCAGGGCGCTCTTTCCCATAGACGGCCTTCCGGCTATGACTATCAAGTCCGATTTTTGCAATCCTGCGGTCATAACATCGAAATCATGAAACCCCGTGGCTATACCCGTTATGTTCTCTTTTCTTTGATAGAGGTTGTCTATGGTCTCTATGCTGCTTTTTATTACATCCTTTATGCTCGCAACTTTCGTTTCTACCTTGTTGGTTGTAATCTCAAATATCATACGCTCGGCTTTATCCAGCAATTCATCTACGGTACTGGAGTTATCGTAACTTTCCGAAACAATCTGCGTTGCCGTGGATATGAGATGCCGTAATACCGCTTTTTCCCTTACTATTTTAGCGTAGTGGTTTATGTTTGCCGAGGTAGGTATGCTTGCGGCTATCGATGCTATGTAAACGTGACCGCCCACTTCCTCAAGTGTGCCGTCTTTTCTAAGTTCTTCAGTAAGCGTCACTATATCTACGGCCTTGTCTTTGTCGTAAAGATTTATGATGGTTAAAAATATCTTGGCGTGGGAGTTTTTATAAAAAGAGGAGGCATCCAGAAATTCTATGGCCCTCCCTATAGCCTCTTTATCAAGAAGCATCGAACCTAAAACGGCTATTTCCGCCTCGGTGTTTTGTGGCGGGACCTTTTCGACGACTTCTTTTGCTATAGGTGCCATTGTTGAATAAGAGGGGAATTTTTAAATATATTTTACTTTTTCAGGAAAATATCCTGAAAGGGCGATCACAATTTAAACAGGTACGGAGTCATCTCCACCGAAAAAAACATACTATCTACCTCATTTACCGTAGGCGAATTAACCCCCTTAACTGATAAGGTACGCAAGCTACGCTTAACGGGCGAGCCGCACCCGGGGTGGCTCTTCTACTTCTTAACCACCCAGACCCTTAATACTTCTTTTATCTCAGGATGAAGTTTTATCTCTACGTTATATATGCCGAGTTTCCTTATGGGTTCTTCCAAGATTATGTTTTTTTTATCTACCGTCACGCCTTCCTGTCCAAGCGCGTTAAAAATCATCTCGGAGGTAACGCTTCCAAAAAGAACGTCGCCTACTCCCGATTCGACGGGAATTGTAAGCGACATCTGCGCTATAGTTTTAGCCAGTTTTTCGGCATTTTTTTTGTGTTTTTCCGCTTCTCTCGCCGCTTTTATTTTTTTCTCCTCAAAAATCCTGGCGGCCCCGTCATTATACGGCATGGCCAGCTTTCTTGGAATAAGATAATTTCTGGCATAGCCCTCTTTTACTTTTGTGACACTGCCTTCTGTGCCTACACCCTTTACGTCCTGCAAAAGAATAACCTGCATTGTAATGCGTTCTCCTGTAATTTCCCGTTTTCTACCGTGGCTTACGTACTCTATTCCGCCAAAAACGGCAGAATACCAGCGTTACGGGCTCTTTTTATCGCTTTGGTAAGTTTGCGCTGATGCCTGGCGCATGTTCCTGAAAATCTTGAAGGAAGAATTTTGCCACGTTCTGTGGTGAATCTGCGCAAGAGCTGGTGGTCCAAGTAGTCTATGCCGATTCCCTTGTCGGTGCAGAACTTGCACTTCTTTTTTCTCAATATGCCGGACCAGCGTTCGGGTTTAAACGTACGTTTTCTTTCTCTGTTTTGCTGTTTTTTAAACATTTTCTCCTAATGATTTAATCTGTTTTCATGCCAGGGTCGTTTCTTACTACATTATTACCCGCCCCTATGTGAAGACAGTTGCCGGTGTAACACAATCGGGACTTGCGTAATAACTATCCTTTAAAGCCGGTGAAGCCTCTCGGCCTTAGCCTGCCCTGAGCAAAAATCCCGCTTTGCCCTTGCATACGCAAAGAATGTTAAAAAGGGATGTCTTCGGAATTGTTCTGCGAAACGTTGCTATCCAAATCTATGGAATTCAGGTCTTCTTCCGGGACGCCGGATACCGGCGCCGAAACGCCGTTCTTAGAGAGCGCCTGTTTCGCCTGCGCCGCCCTCAGGAACTGCACGTTATTTGCGATTACCTCTACCGTAATACGTTTTTGCCCGTCCTGGGTCTCCCATGAACGGGTACGCAGGCGCCCTTCCACAAATACGGGGCTGCCTTTGGTAAGGTATTCCGCGCACACCTCGGCGCGCCTGGCCCATACCACTATCCGTATAAAAGACGTTTCTTCCTTCTTCTCGCCGGATTGAGTGCTATAGACCCTGTTAACGGCAAGGTCAAATGTCGTAACCGCCGTACCGCTCGGAACGTACCTCAATTCAGGATCGCGAGTAAGATTCCCGATAAGAAATACCCTGTTTAAACTGGCTGCCAAAACAGACTCTCCTATCTTGTCGTGACCATTACTTTAATAATATCCTGATTCAGCTTATAACTTTTATTTAACGACTCGATTTTTGAGGCATCTATCGAGAAATTCAGCTTATAGTATATCCCGTCTTTCTTTTTTTTAACGGGATAGGCTATTTTCTGCTTGCCCCATGTTTCTTCTTTATCTATTTTACCCGAATTTTTATTTATAACATCGGTAATACCGGCTGTTACATCCTTCAACGTCCCTTCCTTATCGGGATCAATGATAAATAAGGCTTCGTAACTTTTCATCATAATTTACCTGCTTTTTTATATCCGCATAATATCATAATCACCTTCTTAAATCAAGGGAATTATCTCCTGTTATATAAGGACATCGCCTTATTCGCTCCAAGAGTTACCCAGGATACGGCGCACATAGCCGCTTCATTTATGAAATAGTTCAGGCACTTTCTTTCCTCCCTGTCAAACGGTTCCAGGACAAATCTCGACACATCTTCGGGTTTCGTGTCACGGCCTATCCCGGCGCGTAAACGCGGGAAATTATCCGTTTTCAGACTGGTTATTATTGATTCCAACCCTTTATGGCCGGCGCTTGTACCTTTCTCCCGTAGTCTTATAGAGCCGTATTTCAGGTCTATGTCGTCATAGATTACGAGAATGTCCTCTGTGTTTGCGTTTTCCTTGTATACAAATTTGAGAACGGCTTCACCGGATAAATTCATATAGGTCTGGGGCATTATAAGCTCCACATCCACACCCTCTATGGAACCTATGCCGAAGAGGCTTTTATTCTTAGCCTTTGTTACCGGAATCCTGAATTTTCTCGACAGCTCTCTGGTTATAAGAAAACCTATATTGTGTCTCGTATTTCTATACCGGAAACCCGGATTGCCAAGACCTATTATGAATTTCATGTCATCAGGCAACCTATCTGCCGCTGGATCCGGCTTTAGTTTTTACGGTTTTACCCTTAACTGTTTGTTGCACTTTTATGCCTTTTTATCTTCTTTGGCAGGAGGCGTCTTTTCTTTCTTGGTCCCTTCACCTTCTTCTGGTATTTCCTCCTCTTCTTTCTTGCCTTTTGCTATAACCTCGGGTTCCTCTATGCCTTCAGCCGGGGCTTCTGCGACTATCTCCTCCTTGGCCGGAGGCACAACCGTAAACACCGTGATCTCCGGGTCGTTAAGTACTTTCACGCTCTGGGGTAATTTAAGGTCTTTTACGTAAATAGAGTCCCCTATCTTCAAGCCGCTTACCTCAACGGTTATTTTTTCCGGTATATCCGTCGGAAAGCACTCTATTTCCAGCTCCCAGAGCGTGTGGTCGAGTACGCCTCCGTCCTTAACTACGCCTACGGCTTCGCCGTGTTCATGGATGGGCACTTTTACCTTTATTTTTTCTGTAAGCGATATCTCCTTTAAATCAATGTGAATGACATAGTCTTTTATGGGATTTTTCTGTATTTCCTTTATTATGCACGTGCGCTCGGTTTTCTTTTTATCTTTTTTTATATTAAGCGTTATCAAAACGTTCTCGCCGGCGCCCGTATGCAAGGCATTGTATAATTCCTTCTGGTCCAGCTTCAAGCTCAACGCTTCCTTGCCGTCCTTATAAACTACCGCCGGAACTACTTTATTTTCCCTCAATTTTTTGACTTTCGACTTTCCCAATTCTTCCCTTATCTCCGCGTTCAAAATAACCTTTTCCATGTTTTATACCCCCTACAACGTGTTTTTTTAAAAGTAAAAACGCAACATTTGCAACAAAACCGTTTTTATTCAAACAGCGTACTCACCGATTCCTCATTGTGAATTCGTTTTATAGCGCTTCCCAGCAATGGTGCCAGGCTCAAAACTTTTATTTTATCTATCATTTTGCTATCCTCTATGGGGATGCTGTTGGTCACCACAAGTTCCTTTATCGGGGAAGCTTCTATTCTGTCTACGGCAGGACCGCACAGGACAGGATGCGTTACGGCGGCATATATGTCTCTTGCCCCCGCGTTTTTGACGGCGTTTGCGGCTTCCACGAGACTGCCGGCGGTCGCTACTATGTCGTCTACGATTACGACGTTTTTCTCCTTAACCTCGCCCATTATGTTCATCACTTCGGCTTCCCTGTCGTTAATCCTTCTTTTGTCAACAATAGCAAGGGCCGCGTTTAATCTTTTTGAATAGGCTCTGGCCATTTTTATACCGCCGACGTCAGGGGACACCATGACCAGGTTCTCTGTTTGTTTTTTCTCGAAGTATTCCATGAAAGCGTTAACCGCGTACAGGTGGTCCAGCGGTATGTCAAAAAATCCCTGTATCTGTCCCGCGTGCAAATCCACCGTAAGTATTCTTGACGCGCCCGCACGTGTTAAAATATTAGCCATTAGCTTTGCAGTTATGGGTACGCGCGCCTGGTCTTTTCTGTCCTGGCGTGCATATCCGAAATATGGAAGAACCGCTGTTATCCTGTCGGCAGAAGCTCTTTTGAGGGCGTCTATGAGTATCAAAAGCTCCATAAGGTTGTCGTTGGCGGGGTGGCATACGGACTGTACCACAAACACGTCGTTACCGCGTACGTTCTCATTTATTTTTATCTGTATTTCCCCGTCGGTAAAGCGCCCTATGAAAGCGTCGCCCAGCTTCACTTTCAGGCTCCTGCATATTTCCTCCAGAAGCGTGACGTTTGAATTTCCGCCGAATATCGAAAGTTTGTTCCTCATGGCTCCTCCTTTTGAAAACCTTTACTTATTTTATAATGTTTCCGGTTAACGTGTAAGTTTTATTTTTTATGAAACGGCCGGGCCGGAACGCCAATAACCGTTCCGCGGGGCGGAACATTCTTGCCTTTTGTCACGACGCTGCCCGCGCCCACGAGGGCGCCTTTCCCTATTTTAACGGGCGCGATAAGAATCGCCCCTACTCCTATGAACACGTTATCCCCGATTATGGTCTTATTCTTCTTTTTCCCGTCGTAATTTGCCGTAATCACACCCGCGCCCACATTGACATTTCTGCCTACGCGGGCATCGCCGAGGTATGTGAGATGTTTTATCTTGCAGTTATTTCCAACTTCTGTCCTTACTAATTCTACGAAATTACCTATTTCGACATTAGAGCCGATCCTGGTGCCGGGGCGCAGGTGCGCGAAAGGTCCTATTTTACAGTTTTTTCCGATTTCTACGTCTTCCTCGATTACCGTATGAGGATATATAAAAGTATCTTTGCCAATTATCGCTTCATAATCTATATGCGTCGTTCCAGAATCCGCTATACTAACACCTTTTTCCATAAAAGTTTCTAAATTTCCCTCTTTCAAAATGCAGCTGGCTTTCTCAAGCTCAGCTTTAGAATTAATCCCGAGGGCCTCGGTTTGGTCTTCAGTAAGCACTGACTCTATGGGTATTTTTGATTTCTGCAATATATTGATTATATCTGTAAGATAATACTCTTTCTTTCGCAGATTAAGTTTTACCTTCTTTAGGTATGAAAATAATGTTTCTTTTTTAAAAACGTAAGCGCCTACGTTTATTTCATGCATGTCCTTTTTTTGCTTAGAAGATGCGTCCTTTTCTTCTACGATTTTCTCTATCTCTTTCTTGTCATTTCTTATGACTCTTCCATACCCGTCGGGTTTATCTATTTCCGCGGTAAGAATTGTGCATCTTGATTTTGTTTTTTTATGCGTTTTTACAAGCTTTATCAGTGTATCTTTTTTTAAAAGTGGCGTATCGGAATAGAGTATTAAAACGTCTCCATTGTAACCTTTCAGATATTTCCTAGCGCATTGCACGGCATTCCCGCTTCCTAACTGTTTTGCTTGGTAGGCAAAATTGAAGTTCTCAAACACTTTTTTAATTTTATCGGCACCGTGACCCAATACCAGGACAATATTCGACACTTTAATACCGGCCTTATTTACGGTATGAATCAAATGTGCTAGCATCGAACGCGAATGAATAGGGTGCAGGGGCTTGGGCACTTCCGATTTCATGCGTACCCCTTTACCTGCTGCTAATATGATACACTTCATATTTTTCATATTTTCCTCAAAATTTCTCTCTTTTTTTGAAAATCGATAATCGAAATTTGACCACAATCGAAAATATATTGTTATCTATTTTCAATTTTCGATTGCTCTACCAAAAATTTTGCAAAGCAAAACTTTTGGTTGCCCAGCTAGGATTCGAACCTAGACCCAGAGCTCCAAAGGCTCGTGTGCTACCATTACACCACCGGGCAGTAGTTGTGAACCTTATTAACTCTATAGTTAGCCGGTCAGCCTAACCGGTCCATATATCACAATTCTATATCGCCAAATTCTTCGAGGTCGCTCCCTTTTTTATTCTGCGGTATGGCCTCGGAAACCTTACTGCCGCCTGCGGCGGGCAAGCCTTTGCTATCCGCCTCATGACTACCGGCAACAGGGGATTTCTTTACTTCGCCTTCATATGCATCAAGCACTTTTTTCTGGATATATTCCCTGCATTCCAAGGTAATGGGATGGGCTATGTCCCTGTGCTCCGACTGCCTTACCTCCTGGTTCGCATTTACTTCTTTTACTGCCGACACCGGAAGGTTTGAGCCGCACTGATTGCAAAACTTGCTCCTTATCACGTTCTTGTAATTGCATTTCGGACACGCCTCTCTCATCTTTCTGGAAGGCATGGCGACAAAAAGGCCCTTGTTTCCTTTTATAACTTTTACGTTCCGGACAACAAAGCAGTTATCGAACGTAAGCGTGGCGTAGGCTTTAAGTTTCTTGTCTGGTCCTTCTTTTAGGATAATTTTGACTTCCGTTATATCCATATTCTCTTCCTCCTTTAAGCGAGACCAGAATTTACGAAAATCTTCGATCTTCATAAATTCATCTCTGTTGCGTTCTTCTATGATGCGCCAGGCGAGAACCCGCAATCCGTTCTTCCGCGGTTCTCCTGTCCAGCTTCCACGAATGCTGATTCTGCCGTATGTAATTTTCGCAAACCATCCGTGGCATAATGAACTTTCCTTTCGCAAAAATAGGCGCCGCCTATCAAAAGGTGTGCCACACCCGCACCCCGTAGGCTTGCTTTCTTTTGCGAAGCACTCACAAAGTCGATACTACAAAAATTTGCCATCCCTTTTTTTTGATTACAGGGAAACGCTTAACAAGCGCCTTTCTGGCCTCCACCGCCTCCTTTCTGTTCGTGAATAAAGCGAAAACGCTAGGGCCGCTGCCGGAAACCAAAGAATAACCGAGCCCCGTATTTCCCATAGCATTTTTAAGCATGGATAAAACCGGGATCTTTTTCAGCACTATATTTTCTAAATCATTGCCGGCAAAATATACTGAATCGCGAAGCCTTCTTGTGACTTTTACACATTTCTTGAGGCTGGTTATCTTGCCGTGTAAATTCCATTTGCGGAGACCCCGCGGGTAATCACTGACCGGCACTTCCCCTGCGCCGGGGGATAATTTTCTTGAATATGAGCCGTATACGTCTCCCGACAGCAACTTGGCCCCACAGTATATTATTATGTGCCAGAATTTGCTTTTCCATCCGAGGGGTTTCACTATATCTCCCCTTCCACTTCCGAGCGCGAACGTCTTTCCGCTAAGAAAAAACGGTATATCAGAGCCCAGCGTACTCCCGATAGAAATAAGCTCTTTGTTGCCAAGGGACGCTTTCCACATTTTATTAAGCCCTTTCAAAACGCTCGCCGCATCGCTTGAGCCTCCCCCAAGTCCTGCGGCTATAGGAATTTTTTTAAAAATCCTTATCTCCGCCCCTTCCGAAATCCGGGCCCTGTCCCTTATAAGAGCGGCCGTTCTGTAAATAAGGCTGTCTTTACCAGTTGGTACATCCGGGTTATTGCAAAAAACTTTTATTCTACCGCTTACTCCCAGCGAGGCAGGCAAAGAACGCAAATATATACTGTCAAAGAGTGCAATTCTTTCAAAGATAGTTTCTATATTGTGATATCCGTCGGGCCTTTTTTTTAATACCCTTAAGCACAGATTTACTTTAGCGGGAGCGTATAACCTCATGCGATCTATTTTGACGACTTATCGTTTTTTAGCTTTAATGGCCTCGCGTGCTGCCTTGATAACGTGTTCCACGGTCAATCCAAAGTGTTCCAATAATTCCAGAGGCGCACCGCTTTCCCCGAAACTGTCCTTTATGCCTATCATTTTTACCGGTATAGGGTAATTCTGCGATAAAAACTCCGCTACGACGCTGCCCATGCCGCCGAAAATAGTATGTTCCTCCAGCGTAACAAACGCACCTGTTTTTCTGGCGGCTTCTAAAATCAGCTCTTCGTCGAGCGGTTTAGGAGTATGCAAATTTATGACCTGCGCATATATACCTTCCCGCTTAAGCGCCTCACGCGCTTCTTTAGCCTCGTATAAAGAATGCCCGCACGTCACTATTGTGACGTCCTTGCCGTCTTCGTACAAAACCGCTTTACCGATCTCAAAAGGATCTTCCTTCTTAGTCAGTATAGGAGCCGGGTTTCTGCCAAGCCTTATATAGACCGGCCCCTGGATTTCGGCCGCCTTTAGAGTCGCCTTATAAGCCTCGACTGCATCGGAAGGCACGACTACTGTCATGTTAGGCAATATTCTCATTAACGCTATCTCGTCAAGCGCCTGATGCGTCGCTCCATCCTCCCCCACGGTAATCCCTCCATGAGTTCCTATGATTTTGACGTTCAAATTCATATAAGCTATAGATACTCTCACCTGGTCCCACGCCCTGCCGCTTGCGAATACGCCAAAAGTGCAGGCAAACGGTATCTTTCCCGTCAATGCCATGCCTGCGGCCGCCCCTATCATGTCCTGCTCCGCCACGCCGAATCCTATGAACCTCTCGGGAAATTCTTTTTTGAACCATCCCGCCCGAGTAGAATCGGTCAAATCCGCCGACAGCACAACGACATTCTTGTTCTTCCTGCCCAATTCGACAAGCGCTTCTCCGGCGCCGTCTCTTGTGGGTTTGTGTTTCATTTCGCTCATAACACCTTCCGTTCTTTTGTTGGGGAATACTATAATGTCAGTTATATTATTTCGTTTAATTAAACGCAGCAAAAATTGAGTCTATACCAAGCCTTCTTCTCTTGAATGCGTATATATCGTCTTTTGTAACCGCTATTTCTTTCCTTAAGGTTTTGTCTGCCAATTTCAAAAAATCGAAATTCGTGAATTTATATCCGTAAATAACATCGCTGGCCTCTTCAAAGATGTTTTCGAAAACTTTCCTTTCCCCGGAAAGTTTCTTTGCAGGGTCCAGGACAAAAAGCAGCCCTTCTGCCGTAAAGGTTATAAGAAAAGTCCTTGTTTTATCCTCGGTAACGTACTTCCCTTCTACCATTTTAACGGTGTATTTCCTTAAGTCGTTTATCTCCCTAAATTTAACCTTCACGCGACTGGCTATCTGCTGGGCAAGAAATTCCTCTATTGTTATGTCTTTTATGTAAAATCTGTCGTTCCAGTACCCTATGCCCTCCAGCGAGGTGGGCGGGGACCTGAAAAAATCGTTTAGAACCGTATCCTGCATTTCCTTGCTGAGGTTCATTTTACCGAAAACATCTGTTATGGCATTTTCCTTCTTGGCCTGCGGATTTTCATTTATGTCGATAAGTGTCCTTTTAAAATACTCCCCCCGGGATATATCCTGATAAAACGCCCTTTTCACGTCATCGGTATACTTTATTATGATGAGCTGAATTTCGGGTATTCTCGCGTCCTGCGCTATAATGCAGTAAAACTTTATGTCAGCGTCGGTGGAAAGGCATACGCGCGAGGCGGCTAAAAGCACATCCTGTACGATATCCTGGGCTTCTTCGCTCAGGCTAAGGTTTATGTCAAAAAGGCTGGGCAGCTCAATGTAAATCGCCAGTGTAGAACCGACGACGCTGGTTTCTATGTTTATATTATATTCGTCTTTGCACAGCTCCACGACGCATTCTTCCAGCTTCTCCTTAGGGTATGTAACGCTATTGCATCCGCCCGAAAGCGTGGCCGATAGAAACATCGTTAATATAAAAAAGGATCGTTTATTCATTTTTTGCCCGATATATTCACTTTTTAAGAAATTGTCGAATCGTCAGCGGGTTTGTCCTTGCTTACCATGGGTTCTTTTCCGTGCTCTTTGAATATGGCCTCTATTTCGTCGTACTCCAGCTCTTCTTTTTCCACGAGCTCTTTGGCAAATCTGTCCAACAGTTCCCTTTCTTTTTTAAGTAATTCTTCCACGTTCCTAAGGCAGTTCTGCAGTATATTGTTTGTGTCTTCGTTAAGGGTTTTCCTTATAACGTTCGAAAGCCGGTCCGGCGGTATGGCGGTAAAGTCTCCTACAAGACCTGATTCGCCCATCCCAAGCATCCATACCATTATGTGTGCGATCTGCGTCGCCCTTTTAAAATCTGAAACAACGCCGTTCGATGTGTAACCTACCTTTGTTTTCTCGGCGGCATAACCACCCAGGCTTGTCATTATATCCGCTAAATACATCATTTTAGAACGCGTATGGAGTTCCTCTTTGGGAGGGGTATAAACTACCCCGAGTGTCGCTTTACGCGATATTATAGACGCCTTGAACACGTCTTCGGTAGGGTGCAAAAGATAAGTCACGATAAGGTGGCCGGACTCATGATAGGCCACGAGTTCCTTTTCTCTGGGTGTCATGGTACGCGGATGCTTAATGCCCAATTCAACCCTCTCAAACGCCTCGCTTATTTCTTCAAGGCCTATCTTCGCCTTTTTTCTTCGCATCGCTATAAGGGCCGATTCCTTTATAAGATTGGCTATGTCTGCGGGAGATTTATTAACGGCGCGCCGTGCGAGCCTCCCCACGTCAAGCCCCTCTTCCGCCCGCACATTGGCCAAGTAATACATAAAAAGTTTCTCTCTCTCTTCTAAATTCGGGAGCGTTATATATATCATTCTGTCGAATCTACCCGGTCTTTTAAGAGCCGGATCAAGACTGTCTTCCGGCGCGTTCGTGGCTGCGATAACTATAATGTTATAATCTTTTTCCTTAAGCCCGTCGAGTTCCGCCAAGAGCTGGTTCTGCGTCGAGTTTGTCTCCTGCCCGCCCATAAAACTAAAAGACCTTGCTCTTCCCACGGCATCGACTTCGTCTATAAATATAATACACCCGCCGTAACCATAAGCGAGGTCGCGGGCTTTCTTAAAAAGTTTCCTTACCCTTGCCGCACCGACGCCCACAAAAATTTCGACAAATTCGCTTCCTGACATGGAAATGAAAGGAAGCCTCGCTTCTGTAGCGATGGCTTTCGCCAGGTATGTCTTCCCGCATCCGGGAGGGCCCAAAAGAAGCAGCCCCTTAATAACCTTGCCGCCTATGGCTTTAAGCCGCGCCCTGTCCCTTACAAGCTGCACGACCTCCCATGCCTCCTGTTTTGCCGCATCCAGCCCTATAACATCCTTCCATCGGACGTCCACGTCTTTTCCCTTTATGGGCGCTTTGTCTAATTTGGCAAAGCCGCCTCTTAAAAATACAAGATACATAAACACAAATATTGCGGCGTGTATACCTGCCATCAAAAACTGGAGAGGCATTGTGGCAAGTGTCATTTTTCTGTAGAAAGACTCGAGACTTCTCATGCCTATCACAGAAAGAACAACAAGAAGAAGTATCAAGGAGGTAACAATTATATACATACTGTACATCCTGAAATACATTACAAGTCTTCTGTTTAACATTTTTGTGCTCCCCTCTTTTTCAGCAAAATATCGTGTTTTTCATTATATACGCTTTTAAGTACCGCTTGCATATGCGTCCGGTCTTACAATTTTTCCAGCTCGTTATCCAGTTCTTTTATTGCCTTTTCCAATTCTTCTTTTTTAGGAGAAATTCCGTGCCATTTTACCTGATTCTCCACAAAAGAAACGCCTTTTCCTTTTACGGTATGAGCTATTATAATCTGTGGCTTGTCGGTTATCCCGTCCAGTCCGTCTACGGCTTTTATAAGGCTCTCCGGGTCGTGGCCGTCTACCTCATCCGCATGCCATCCGAAAGCCTGCCATTTCTTGGCATACGGTTCCAGCTTCTTAACGTCGCAGCAAAACCCGTCTATTTGCATCTTATTGAAATCTACTATACAACATACGCTATTAAGTCCATAATGGCTGGCCGTCATGGCAGCTTCCCATATTTGTCCCTCATTACTTTCGCCGTCGCCTATTATGCAATATATCTTTGATTTTATGCCGTCCATTCTGTTGGCAAGCGCTATGCCGTTGGCTATAGAAAGTCCCTGCCCCAGCGAACCACTCGATACCTCAACGCCAGGCAGGCCTATCTGTGGATGCCCCTGAAGCCTTGAGCCCAGTTTGCGCAGAGTCCACAGTTCTTCCCGCGGGAAATATCCGCAATCCGCCAGAACAGCGTATAGGGCCGGGCAGCCGTGGCCTTTGGATAGAATAACTCTGTCGCGTTGTTTCCAGCCAGGGTTTTTAGCGTCATACCTCAACTTATAGTAGTACAACACAAGAAGTATTTCTACAAGAGATAGGCTTCCCCCTGTATGCCCGCTTCCTGCTTTTTCAAGCATAATAAGTATATCTTTACGGATTTGTATGGCTTTTTTCTTGAGGTCGTTTATATTCGGTTTTTTAGTCATGTAACTCCTTTTTATTAAGGGTTAGCAGGGAATAGTAGGGCTCGGTAAGGGGTAGTAGGGGCGCATATAGATATCTTTCTTCCCTTACTATACCTTACTACCCCTTATCATTTCCCCCTGTCATTTCAGTTTTTCAAGCTTTTCTTTTATTTCTTTTTGATTCGGGTCGAGTTTTAACGATTTTTCCCATTGGGCCTTGGCTTTATCAATAAAACCTTTTTTAAAATAGGCGTCGCCGAGATGTGCATTTACCGTCGCGTCATCTTTTTCCAGCTCCACGGCTTTTTCCAACTCATTTACCGCCTCTTCCAGCATGCCTTTTTTAAAATATACCCACCCAAGGCTATCCACGTAAGCGCCGTTATCAGGCTCTATCTCTAGCGCCTTTTTTATAAGCTTCTCCGCTTCTTCCAGGTTTACGCCATCTTCGGCAAACATATACCCTAAATAATTATAAGCATCTGCGAATTTGGGGTCAAGTTCTATGGCTCTTCTAAAATTTTCGGCTGCCGTCTTTTTGCCCTCAGCTTTTTTGGCAGCGTCCTTTTCATCCAAAGCCATCTTTTCGTATATGACACCCTTATAAAAAGCGATCTTTTCGGCTTCTCCCGCCGAAGCGAGCGCTTTTTCCAATAAATCTACGGCTTCTTTATAATTTTTCGTTTTTGCGTACAGGTAGGAGAGAGCAAGGTAAGGCTCCACATTTTCCGGATTTATGCTTATAGCCGTCTTGTATTGAGCGATAGCATCCCCTGTCCTGCCAAGCTTGTAATATAAATTGGCTAAACTCATGTATATCTTGGTATTAGCCGGGTCTATCCTAATAGCCTCCCTGTAATTTTCAGCCGCTTTTTCATACTCCTTTTTGGATTCCAGCAAAACGGCGCTTATGATATAAGCGCCGAGATAATCCGGATTTAAAGCCGTTGCTTCATCCAATTCTTTAAGCGCCTCGTCTTTTTTGCCCGATTTATAATATATGATTCCGAGATTAAAATGGAAAACCGGATTTTCGGGCTTCTTTTCCAAGAGCCGGTTGTAGATAGCGGCGGCCTCCTGCATTTTTCCCTGCATCATAAAAATTTCCGCCATAGACGAGAGGGCGCTTAAATCCTCGGGGTCATACTTGATAATATCTTCGCATTCTTTCTGCGCCGCCGGGAAATTACCGCCGGAAGCATAAACAAGGGCCAGGATAAACCTTGCCCTGGAGTTTCTCGGGTCAATCTTTTTTATAAGCTCCAGTTCTTTAATGGCGTCTTTGTTCTTTCCCAGGACAAGATAGTCCGTGCTTAATTTAAGGCGGGCCGCTGTAGCGTGAGGGTTGTAGTTAAGGCTCTTTTTATATTCGTTTAGGGCGAGCACAAATTTACCCATGTTGTCATAAATAATACCCATGGCGTAATGGGTAAGCGCTTTTGCGCGCTTTTTTAAAAAAATGTCTGTGCTTCGGAATTCTTTTTTCTCGGAAGCCTTGCTTGCGGAACCTGCGGTTTCTTCGGAAGGCCGGGCGTTATCCGTTAAAACGTTGAAAAAAAATATCGCACACGCCAGTAACACAAAACGTTTGAAAATCACTTGTCCAGCTACTTTCTTTAAAAATCAGACAGCTTTCTCCCGCTCTTCCGAAATCCGATTTCAGAGATAAGATCGCTATCCGACGTCAGTGTTTTACTTTTTAGTTATCGTATTCTTTTCTTGTGACGGTCTCTTCTCAGTCTTTTTTTTCTTTTGTGCGTCTTTATCTTATGTCTTTTTCTCTTTCTGCCGCACGGCATTTTTGCCTCCTTTTTTACGCCAAATCCGAAATATAAATATCGAAATCCGAAACAAATTCTAAATTTTCCTGCCGGAACAGTAAGCTGGTTTTTAACATAAAATTCGAAACGATACGTGTTGGAAATATTCGGATTTCGTACTTAGGATTTGTTTCGAACTTCGGAT
>JAFGLX010000094.1 GCA_016927795.1 Candidatus Omnitrophota bacterium | reverse complement strand
TCTGCGAGTTACTGCGCAGGGCCGTCCATATTGCCTATGGCAAGGTTGCTGGCGAAGATAATGTTAGAAAGGAGGTTCGGGATGGCTACTAAAGAAAAGCAGAAAAAGAAGAAGCAAAAGAAATCAGCGACAACGCCCACCCACGTTGCCGCGGCTCAGCCGGAAACCAAAGAAACCCGACAGGCCCTTATGCTCAAGGCCAAGGAGCGGGGCATAAAGAATTTCAGGGTTCTTAATAAAAACGAGCTTATGCATATTCTCGCTGATGGCATTACACAGCAGGAAATTGATGCGCTTGTTGCCGGGGCCGTTGCCAGGTGGAAATCCGGCTGGGGCTCAAGGAAGGTGAAAAATGAAAATAAAAGCTGAACTAGATTTGACGATTGAAATGGGCGGGATTTTGCATGATAACACCAGCTGTCAGGGGTATTTGCCGGAAGGCACACGGTACGAGGATATCGTCCGGGTCTTCGGCGGTCCCCAGCTTGGCGCGTCACCAGATGGTAAGATGAAGGCGGAGTGGGTCGGCAGGATCAACGGGCTTGTTTTCACGATTTATGACTACAAGTCAAAGGTTTCTCCAGAGGACAACATTGATTGGCATATCGGTGGTAAGGTCAAGATTGTTTCAGAACTTATCAATATATATTTTAGGGAGTGCAAATAATTTAAAAAAAGATTTAAAAAAAGATTGTTCTTGACATTTTGAAACTAGTGTTGTATTGTAAATTTACAATTTGAATATATAGGTTCCTGAAGATTCAGGATAAAAAGGGAAATCCGTTAAAATCGGATGCGGTCCCGCCGCTGTAACCGGGGACGAAAATCACACGTTGCCACTGTCTTGGAATTATAGGATGGGAAGGCGTGATGAGTAGAAAGATCCGGAAGCCAGAAGACCTGCCTGCATAAAGGTGAGAGGGCCTGTGGAAATAGGCTCTTATATCCTCGCGGAAGGGTGAAGCAAATCAGGGTGCAATCCTTAAGTTCTCGAAAGAGGGCTTAAGGATTTTTTATTTTAGGAACATATCTTTATGACAAAGCTGATTCTTATAAGGCATGGTGAAACCGAATATAATTTTGGTATTTTTGAAGGTTTAACCTATAGCGAGATTATGGAAAATTACCCAACCCTTTATCGGAATTGGATAAGCAACCCCTTAAACATCTTGTTTCCCGAAGGCGAAGGGTTTGAGGAGTTCAAGAAGCGAGTTTTTGATGCCTTATCTTTGATCGTTTCCTTAAATAAAGATAAAACAATCGCCATAGTGACACATAGCGGCCCCATAAGATTGATATTGTGCGAAGCGCGTGGCTGTGGGTTTGAAAAGTTCTGGGAAGCCAATCAGGGGAATGCGACATTCAGTGTTATTGACTATTCAGATGATTGTATAGCGGTGGCAGTTGAGGTTGACGAATTTTTGCATTTATTAACCAAAGGCGATAGGAGATGAAAAAATTTACTTTTATATTGGGCGGTGCCAGGAGCGGCAAAAGTAGTTATGCGGTGAACGTAGCGAAATCCGCGGGCAAAAAGATTATTTTTATTGCTACCTGTATTCCCGGCGATAAAGAAATGAGGCATAGGATAAAGTTGCACAAAAAATCCAGGCCCGGTACTTGGAAGGTAATAGAAGAAGGAGTTAATATCGATTCCGTTTTGAGAAGGATAAAGACAGGTTGCGATGCGATACTAATTGATTGCATAGGTTTATTTATTTCCAATCTTATGGCGGCAGAAACGAGCTATAAGAAGGTAGAGAATAAGATTCGACTTGTGATTGAACAAATCAAAAAGCTAACTGTAGAGGTGATTGTTGTTTCGAATGAAGTTGGTATGGGTATAGTGCCTGATAATTCGACTGCCCGGCGTTTCAGAGATATTCTTGGCAGAGCTAATCAAATATTTGCTCAAAACGCCGATACGGTAATTATGATGCACGCGGGAATTCCAACGATAATAAAAGGAGAAAAAAATGCGACTGTTGAATGATACGTTAGAAAAGATTAAAGGGCCTGATTATTCCTTGGCGCAGGAGGCTCAAAGCAAACTCGATAGCCTTACCAAACCACAGGGTAGCCTTGGGCGTTTGGAAGAAATTGCTAAACAAGTAGTTATTATCACTGGAAATCTGCGGCCGCAGTTAAAAAATAAAGCCATCTTTACCATGGCAGCAGATCACGGTGTGGTAGCAGAAGGGGTAAGCGCATATCCTCAGGAAGTTACCCCACAGATGGTCTATAACTTTGTAAAGGGAGGCGCGGCAATTAATGTAGTTGCTCGTCATGTAGGCTCGCGCGTGGTTGTAATTGATATGGGGGTTGGTGTTGATTTGGAAAAACATCCAGAGCTCACTATAAAAAAGATCGGCTATGGCACGAAGAATATGGCGCAAGGCCCGGCAATGACAAAAGAAGAAGCTATCGCTTCGATAGAGGCAGGAATAGAAATCTTTGAGGCCGAATACAATAAAGGTATAGATATTATCGGAATAGGCGACATGGGGATCGGAAACTCGACTCCTTCAGCCGCAATAGCATCGGTTTTTACCGGAAGACCCGTTGAGGATATTGCCGGAAGAGGTACGGGAGTCGATGATGCTGGTCTAGCCAGAAAGATTGCAGTTATCAAAAAAGCGATCCAGATAAATACGCCTTTAGCTAACGATGGCTTGGATGTGCTCTCGAAAGTCGGCGGTTTTGAGATTGGAGGGTTAACAGGTGTAATTTTAGCCGCCGCCACCAGAAAGATCCCCGTGGTTATAGATGGTTTTATTTCTACAGCCGCAACGCTTATTGCTTTTACGCTTAAATCCGAAGTAAAGGAGTATATGATTGCAGCGCACTGTTCGCAGGAGAAAGGGCACGGATTGATGCTTGCGCATATGGGTTTAAGGCCTTTGTTGGATTTGGATATGCGTCTTGGGGAAGGGACCGGAGCGGCACTGGGGATGGGTATTATTGAGGCGAGCATCAAAATCTTAACCGAAATGGCTACATTCCAGAGCGCGGGTGTCTCCGAACGCAACAAAGAACAAAACTTTAAATCATGAAGCGCCTATTGATTGCATTACAATTCCTGACTGCTTTGCCGTTTAAGATCCGCTCAGAGATCAAAGAGGAGGACTATGCTAGATCGCTTGTATATTTTCCGATAGTCGGTATGACTATAGGGGGTACGTTGTCAGCTATATCGTTATGTTGCGGGTTTCTGCCTGTGTTGGTTCTCGGAGCCATTGTGTTGATATTCTCCGCGTTCCTTACCGGAGCGTTGCACCTCGATGGTTTCGCGGATACCTGTGATGGTTTTTATGGTTCGAGGCCGAGAGAAGAAACCTTGAGAATAATGCGGGATAGTAGGATCGGAGTTATGGGCGTTGTCGGCGTAATACTGCTATTACTCTTGAAATTTTCCTTGATTGTCGGGATTCCGAGAGACATTCTTTGGCGTTCATTGATCGCGATGTGTTGTCTTGCGCGTTGGACGCAGGCAACAGGGTGCCTTTTACCGTATGCCCGCAATGAAGGCAAGGCAGAATTATTTATTAAATACGCTCGCAAGAAAGATATCGTCATAGGAGGTGTTCTTACAATAATTCTTTTCTCTGCGTTATTTGGTTTTAAAGGCATTATGATTTTCTTCGTTTCCCTTTTCCCGGCATTACTATTTATCCGTTACGCAAAAGCTAGGATAGGCGGAATGACAGGTGATACCATCGGAGCGGTAAGCGAGATTACAGAAGTAAGTGTACTCTTTTCTATTCTTACAGTAGGCTCGATATGGACTTGATACTATTTTCCTATGTCGCGGATTTTGTTTTCGGCGATCCTTATTGGTTTCCTCATCCTGTACGTTTAATGGGTAGGCTCATTTCTTTGCTCGAGAGGATGTTTAATGGCAACAGAGGTAAGACTACTCAGCGTTTTTATGGAGCATTCACCGCCCTTGGCGTGATTGCTATAAGTGGGATATGTGTATATGTGATTATTGAACTGGCAGGAAAGTTGCATCCTGTTGTCGGAAAGATCACATGGGTCTTTCTTGCCTATACGACACTTGCCACTAAAGATTTGGTTATACATGCCCGAGCTATCCGGAGGAGCTTAGCGATAAATAACATTGAGGAGGCCCGCAGGAAACTTTCTTTTATGGTCGGGCGGGACACGCAAGGATTATCACAAGATGAAGTTATTTGTGCGACAGTAGAGACAGTTGCCGAGAGTACGACCGATGGGATTGTTGCGCCTCTTTTTTATTTGTTTCTGGGTGGACCGGTGCTTGCCGTTATGTTTAAAGCAGTAAGCACGCTTGATTCGATGATCGGGCATAAGAGCGAGAGGTATCTTTATTTTGGATGGTGTGCCGCCAAGATTGATACAATCGCTAATTTCATTCCGGCACGGCTTACGGGCCTGTTTATCCCCTTAGCAGCTCTGCTGTGTGGCAAGAGTTTTACGGAATCGTTTCGTATATGCTTGAGAGATGGCAGGAAACAGGATTCGCTTAACAGCGCCGTCAGCGAAGCGGCAATGGCTGGTGCATTGGGCATACGAATTGGCGGAGCATGTAAGTATGCAGGTAGGATAGTCGAACATCCTTATATAGGAGACCAGCGGCGGCCGATATCGATATCTCTTATCAAGGAGACCATAACAATAAGCGTCGTTACCTCATTATTAATGCTCGCAGTTGGAATTTTGTTTAAGCAGGCGGTTCTTTATCTGGTTCGTTTATGAAAAATATAGAAAATCTCTACCAACACGGCGGTAATATTTACGTAGTTAAGCAAAGGTTAGCGTTGGATTTTAGCGCAAACATAAATCCTTTAGGAATTCCAGCAGGGATTAAAAGATTGTTGGGCAGGCAGCTTAAAAATTTAGTCCATTATCCCGATCCTGCGGCTCATCGGCTTACGGCTGCACTTGCCCGTTACTGGAAGATAAAAGAAGAAAATATTCTCGTAGGAAACGGCTCCACCGAACTTATTTATCTTATCTTAAGCGCTTTTGGACCCGGCACAGTAACTCTTACTGCACCTTCTTTTACCGAATATGAGCGCGCCGCGCGAATTTCAAAATGCAGGGTGTCGTTTCTTCACTTACCAGAAAATAAAGGTTTTTCATTTGATCCTAGTTGCGTAAGAAAAAGCGAGATGGTTTTCCTTTGCAATCCCAATAATCCAACCGGCAATCTTATGATAAGCGATCGAGCAGGACTAATCGGCATTCCTGCCAAAACAATCATCGTTGACGAAGCGTTTATGGATTTTGTGCAAAAGGAGAATGCACATACATTTATTCCGCAGGCGGCAAAATCCAAAAAACTGATTGTGCTTAGGACTCTGACTAAACTTTTTGCTCTTCCAGGGTTACGTATCGGATATCTTGTTGCGCACAGGGATACTATTCGGACCTTGAAAAAGTATCAAATGCCATGGAACGTAAGTGTGCTGGCTCAAACAGCCGCTGAGCACGCACTAACGGAAGAAGCGTTCAGGCAGCGTTCAAGAGAGCTTATTGAAAGAGAGAGAAAGTTTCTCTATGAACGGCTCAACAGGATAAAGGGGCTTAGACCTTATTCTTCAGTAGCGAATTTTTTATTAGTTAAAATAGAGGATCGGCGCCTTACTTCGTCAATACTTAAAAAACGGTTGTTAAAGAAAAGCATTCTTATCAGGAATTGTGAGAATTTTCGCGGCCTGAATAAGCAGTTTATACGCGTGTCTGTGCGTATCCATAAAGAGAATATGCGGTTAGTGCAAGCATTAGAGGAGTGTGTATGAGCGGAGAAATTAAAACCTTGTGCTGTTTACTTTCCGAGGCAGTACGGCGCCAGTCGTATGATGGTTTGCTTTTTTCAGGCGGCCTGGATACCTCTGTAATCGCAGCTCTCAATCCTAAAGTGTTGGCAGTGACGGTTAACTTGGAAGGCAAGGCCGCTGATATTTATTATGCCGACTTAGTAGCAAAAAAGTTTGGTTTTAAGCATGTGCATTATGCAGTAGATGT
>JAFGLX010000093.1 GCA_016927795.1 Candidatus Omnitrophota bacterium | reverse complement strand
TGTCATGGGATACGGAAAGTATTCTTCCTTAAATATATATCTTTCGCCCAATAGCCCTGCCGGACGCAATATTGCATAATAGCAATGCCAGCCGATCTTGCGGTAAAAAGAAAATTCATCCTTGGAAAATAATCCTTTGTAATTAAAGAAGCGGGCGACAAAACCGTTTGTCTTGAATATCCTCTCAAGGTCCTTCAGGGAACGCCAGTGATCCCCGCTGAACGGGTGCGGTCTTCGCAAATTCCATAAAGAATAGCCAAGGGTTGAGCGGACGCGGAAACGGTAGAAATATCGCAAGAATCTCTTCACTGCCCATCTCCAATCCATATAATGCTCGCCCGCGATTAACACCTCGCCGCCCGGCTTAAGTAACTGTCTTATGTTCGAAAAAAGCCCTTCGGTCTCGCTATCCTTGCAATGATGAAGGCTCCCGCTAAGCAACACAAGATCAACCTTTTCGTGGATGTTGGGCTTCAAAAAAGTCCCCTGTTTTATTATTAATTTCTGCTCTACACCCAGATGCTTCGCGACAAAGCCGGCATGTTTTAGCCTATTAGTGCTGGGGTCCACCGCATATACCCTTTTTACTTTAGGGTGCCTGGCCAGAAGAGCGCTGGACCACGAGATACCTGCCCCTATATCAGCCACGACCAAATCCTGGTGAAACCTCTTATCGTCCAGGTCTAAGCCGGCCAACGCTTCTTCAAAATAGGGCTTGATATTTGTTTTTACGCCGAGATGATAAAATAGCCTCTCAAGACTTTCCGGGGTATCGTCTACCTGCCAATGGATGGCCAGCTTTTCATCCGTGTATCTTGGCGCTATTTCTGTTGTACTATTTTTTTTATCCATTTCAGTTTTTAGTGGGGCCCCGGCCCGGGCTGGGCTCCCTCCCTCTTCCGTAACTCCTCGGGGATTAAGCATTTTTTACGAGCAGTTCTTTGAGCATGCCTACGCCATAGTCTCTTCCGATATCCAAAAATGCGTTCGCTAACTCTTGTCTCAACGGAATGCCGCTTTTTATTCTTTCTTCGGCGCACCTCTTCTCGGGGTCTCCCGCTACCTGCACCGGTATCCGTTTACTGGAAGACGGCTCGTTTCGTAAATCCCGCATCATTTTCGAGAGACGCTTCTTAAAGCTCTTCTTGTCCTGAAAACAATCTATTCTAATTGCCGAAATAAAATGGCCTATATGTCTTTTTACGCTCATGGGGGCTTCAAACATCTTTGGGATATTAGGCCCATATGGTCCGCCGCTTAATAAACTGCAAAATATCTCAACCATCATGCTCAGGCCATACCCCTTGTAACCGCCCACGGGTAAGAGCATCTCTACACTTTCCGGATCCCTCGTTTCTCTGCCTTGCCTGTCGGCACCCGCACCTGCAGGCACCCTCTTACCCTCCCCCCTCAGCTGTCTTATTTTGTTAAAGGTAAGGACGCTTGTCGCCATATCAAGGCAAAAAGGCTCTTCTCCTTCGCACGGTGCCGCAAAACATATGGGATTATTTCCCAAAAATGACCTTTTGCCGGCATATGTTCTGATAAGCGCATCCGTATTGGTAAAACTCATGCCTATCATGTCGTTTTTTGCGATTTCCAGAGCGTAATACGCAGCTGCGCCAAAATGCGTTGAATTATATACCGCTACATGTCCGGTGCCGCCTCTTCGCGCAAGGCTAACCGCTTCTTTCGCAGCGCGCATACATGCCGCATGACCGAAGGTATGGTCAGCGTTCAACATGCCTGTCGAGCAAGATGTTTTTTTAAATTTATAATCAGGGTTCGGGTTAACCCTACCCTTCCGTACGCCCTCCAGGTAATGCGGCAAAAGCCGCACGCCGTGCGAATCAACTCCTCTTAACGACGTCTGGACTAAGCCTTCCGCCACATGTTCGGCCACATCGCTGCGAACATTTGCTTTGAGTAAAATATTTTTAATAAATTTCTTTAGCGTCTTGGGTTCTATGTAAATGTTCTTCATCATGTCCTCTGTTTTTCTAACATAACGTTATATTCCGCGAATCGCGACCCACATACTGTTACGCCTTAAGCTTTCATTCACGGCTTCAACTACCGCCGTTGACACAATCGCCTGCCTGAACGTCGGACGTTCTTTTTCCAGGTATTTGATATTCAGCTTTCCTTCCTCTATTAGGGCGGCATCGCTTAGAAACGTGTTGATACTGTCTATGCCGTAACCTATATAAGAAACCTCACCCTTTTCCCCGTACGCGGAGCAGAAATAAGGGTTTGGCTCTTCTGTGCCGTTTTTATCCGTTACTATTGTTATGCCGCGCTTTTTTTGGTCCGATTCAAACCTACCTTCGGTACCGATAACCTTTATTTTCTGGTCGGACATGGCCGAACTAGATTCGGGATCAACCCAATTAGTTAAAATATGCGATACAAACTTCTTACCGCTTGGCATCTTCCATTCGATCACTCCCTCTATAGAGTCATATGTATTTATTCCTTTCGACACAAGCCAGCCTTTTTGCCCTATTGCCATTGCGCGTAGCGGCGTTGCACCCGTTGAAAAATACACTATATCCGCATAATGCACCCCGAGATACTGGAAAATATTAGTATTCTCTACCCATGCCTTGAAATGTCTATAGGGAATGTTTTTTCTCTGGCTATATTCCACTGCAAAATAAAGGGGGCTGCCTATCGCTCTTTTTCTTATTGCGTCTCTCAAAGCATGATTTGCCAGGTCTAAACGTTTATGAAATTCAACCGCGCAATAAACTCCGTGCTTCTTTTGAAGCGCCGTTAACGCTTTTGCCTCCTTTACGGTCGGGGCAAGCGGCTTAACGACAAGTGTATGCAATCCCGCCCTAACGGCTGCGCCGGCTATTTCTGTATGCAGGTTATCCGGCACTGCCACGATAGCGCATGCGGGCCGAGGCACTTCCCGAAGCGCCTTTACGTATGCGCTTTTACCGCTTTTTTTCCCGCATAAATAGGTAAAATCTGTGTTTATACCCATATCACGGGAAAGTCTTTTTATTTTTGCCTTTGCCATTTTTATGCCTTTTGCGCTTCTGGCTGCCACATATACTTGACCCAAAGTGTTATTTTTAGCCCATTGTAAAAGAGCCGGTACCACGGTACCGTAGCCTTCCGTTCCCCTGCCGCATACGTACATTCCGCTGCCGATAATTACTATATTCATGTCATTCATGTTAATCTCAACTCCTTATGTATCATGCCGTAAACGCAAATTTTTTGAGTTTGGTTTACGGATAAAATTTACGATGTATTTCTTAAAAAATTTGGACGGGTGACGAAAAATTTCACTAAGGTTATAAAGCTGGTTTTCGCGTGATGCTATTTTTTCGAGCTCACCGGGCTTAAAATGTTCCACCTTTATGTTAGCGCGTCTGGAGTTAAACCGCGTCTCTTCCAAGCCGTCAATAAAAAGATCCTTTTTCTCGCATAATTCATATAAACGCGACCCCGGAATCGGGTCAACTATTGCTACAGAGACGCTATTAAACCTCATCTTTCGCATAAACCTGAAAGTCTCCCGCAATTCCTGAGGCGTCTCGTCAGGGAACCCTATAACGAAATTGCCGTGCAGAGAAATCCCGAGTCTCTGGGCTTTCCTTACCAATGGCTCAATGATATTAAGGTCGAGCGGTTTATTGATAACCTCCCGTAAAATACGCTTACTCGCGCTTTCCACCGAAAACGAAAGTTGATAGCATCCGGACTGCCTCATAAGAGAAAGCATTTCCTCGTCAATGGCTGAGAGCATAACGCCGTTCGGCGTACACCAGACTATGTCCAGCTCATCACGCATTCGCGTAAATAGTTTTTTCGCCCTCTGGCGGTCCCACGTAAGATTATCGTCAAGAAACTGAAATTCCTCAATGCCGTAGTTGTCGACCAGCTCTTTCATTTCCAGCATTATATTGTCTATTGAGCGCGCGCGGAAGGCGTGCCCGAAAAAATTGCATGAGGCGCAAAAAAGGCAACTGTATGCGCACCCGCGCGAGGTCATGATAATTCCGACACGCCGCTTTAGCGGATACGGCGCAACAGGCACATTTATGGAAATATACTTATCCATAGGCAGCAAGTGCCTGGCGGGCAAAGGCAGATTATCCAAATCATCAATGTTCCTGTTAGCACTCTGCAATATGACATCCTTGTCGGCGCGAAACGCAATGCCGTCGAACAACTCCAGGTTTTCTTTAGCGTTCAATCTGGAAATAAGATTCGCAAGCCTATATTCGCCCTCGCCCAGGATGACATAATCCATGCAGGGTTCTTTTTTCAATATTTCACGCGCGAAATACGACGGATGCAACCCGCCGATGACCGTTACGATATTCTTATCGATTTTTTTCACTAACTTTGCGAGGTCGTAGCACCCGTATATTTCGGAACTAAAGCGGCACGATATTCCTACAAGGTCCGGTTCGAATGCGCGTATCTTCTCTTCTATCGCATCTAAACTTAATCCGTATACGATATCTCCCGTGCCGGGTACAGGATCTTCTATATTATATCCTTCAACAACGGAATCCAGCAATTGAACTTCATAGCCTTCACGTTCAAGCGTTGCTCCTATATAAGCAATCCCCACGGGTATGATACAGCGCTTATTACTTGTTTTTGCCTGTCTTCTCCGTGGTGTTACTAGCAATATCCTTCTGATGCTCATTTACGCGTTTCCTTCCCCGGCAGTTCCGGAATCCATTGAAACAATTTTGTCCTTGCCCCATTTTTCGCCGTATAAGCGATTTGCATTCTGCACAGCTCCTTCGCGGGTCTCGCCCTTGTCAAAACCCTCCAGAAGCCAGCGAATATACATGCCCATTCTCTCGCCGCCCCGGTCGTCGCGGAAAGGGTCTAATTTGCCGATATGCGGTGACCAGTCGCCTAAATCCGAAACGCTATTTCTGTCATTTTTATATTTTTTTAGCGCATCCATCATCTTTTCCAGGTCTTCAAATATGAGTTTTTCATGCCCCCACCGGTAGAACGTGTAACGTTTCCGGTTTGTCGCATCGTAATGTATTCCGCGGGAACCTCCTAAAACGGCCTCTGTAACCGCGGTGGACATTCCTATTCCGACAGACATGTCGACACCGTACGAGGCATCTGACGGAAGTCGGCCGAATTCGTCTTCAACCCTTATACACCTGCCGGTTTTAATCGCAGTCTCGAAAAGGCGTTGCGTATCTTTACTAAGACTATTTATAACATGCGATTTTTTTGATTTTATAATAATGCCTATTTCCTCGTCAGTCAACACCCATTCGAAAAATGCCTTATAAAACCTTGCCATATTCCGTGTGGAAAGGCGGCTATCAGGCCCGTGCATATTGTCAAATAACGCAACTATGAATTTGGCACGCTTCATTTTCAGTCTGGTGCAATAATCCTTTCGGTTCTTGGCTATCTTATTTGGATAGCCGGATATAACAAAAGTATTTATTTTCTCGTATTCGGGCGTCAGGTTCTCCAGGGTTCGCTTGCTCCAGATAAAAAACACGTGTTTGGGGTTAAAGCAAACTGTGTACGGCCTCATCTCTGACCTTTGCTTGCCCATAAATATACCGCGGTTTTTGCTGCTTGTGTCAAACGCTATAGTACGTGCGGCAAGCCCCACAAATGCCTCCGCCGAAGTATAATCAATCACAATGTTAAATTCATCATAAAAGGATTTCCAAAAATTTACTTCCCTGAGCAGATTATTGCCCGTATCCAAAACCCATTGCTCGGCTTTGTTTTGTGCCATATCTCCCGGGATGAGACTGTCCCCGGATAAATCATGCGGATGCCAAAAATCACTCCGGCCTTCTACGTCCTCTTTTCTGAATGCCACCCATTTAAAGCCCTGTTCTTCTATCCGGTCTATAATATCTTTTTCCAGCGGACGTTCCGAATTAGGCCGGAGCCCGTCAATGTAAATCAGAATCCTTTCGGGAGGAATTTTATCTTTCGCATACCAATCCAAGTCATTGCGCTTATTCATGTCTATGCCTTCATTATAATGGCAGGCTATAATGGGCTTCTCTTCTCTCGGCCTTTCTCTTGTTGCATAACTGCCCTTATTTTCGGCCCACGGTAAAGTAAAGCGCCGCCTAAGGCATAACCTCGCAGATTTCAAGAGATCAATCCGGCAATACGGGTTTATCAATGCGCCGAATGAGGCCGGATTTACCATTTTTACCGGCACACCTTCGATATCCCAGCACCTTTCGAGTTCGGGAAAAATGCCTGAGGCAGGGAGTAAAACAATTTTCTCTGTTTCCGGCATGGTTACTGCATTACGCTTGTACCACTGTATTACGGCACCCTGGCGCACAAATTTATAAATTGCCTCTTTTATTACATATTTAAAATAAAATTGCAGGTACTCCGTAGGCAACATTTTGTATAACGCTTCGTACACAGGAGTTCCTGCAATATTTTCTGAAATGCGATGCGCGTATTTCGCGGACTTCTCAAGCACTTCATAGGCAAGCACTTCGCCGTTTGCGTTCCGCATATCGCCGAGCTGAAATTTTAACATTTTTCTCCGCATTATGACCGCCTGATTACCGGCGGGTTAGTCAACGCTTTTAGATAATATATACCTGTGTTCGCCACTTTCTCCCCACATGACTTTCGCACCCTTTACCATTCTTACCTGTACGCTGTCCAGATCGTACGAATTTCGCGATGCTATCTTCTTAAAATCAAAACCCAGCCGATCCAGCATGTCCTCGAGATGATTTCTTCGCATATGCGTTTCTATCGGCACATACCAGGAATCGCAAAAAATAAACCTGTTGGGCGGCAGGTTTATTAACTCCAGTACCTTTTGGGTATAATCGCGGGGTATTTTCTTAAAAATCTTACGCATTGCGACTCTTGTATCCCAGAATATACCACCATCTGCGTATAGATAAAGGAACGCTTTACTGCCTTTTTTAAGTACTTTTTTGATTTGTAAAATGCCGTTTTCGATGGATTTTGTATGATGCAAGACCCCGTTGCAAAATACAAAATCAAAAGATTCGCTGGGGAATTTAAGATTTACGCAATCGCCTTCTTTAAACGTAATCTGTAGATTTCTTTTTTTAGCATATTCCTGTGCCGCTCTGTAGCTCTCTTTCCGGTAATCAATACCTATAACCTTTTTTGCGCCTAATTTATATAGCGCTATCGTATACCTGCCTGATCCGCATCCAAGGTCCAAAACGGTTTTGCCTTTTATGTGATCGCGGATAACACGCTTTGGAAGTCTCGTGGAAAGGAGCCGTACGCTCTCTCCCGAAAGTGTTTTCCTATCAAAACGCTTCCATAAATCTGCATATAGCACAGAGGTTGTCTCCTCAAGAGAATCCGGCTTGACTAAAGAATTATATTTTGCAAAATTCATGTCATAGGGCTTTACGGACTTTAAACAGGCCTTGGCTAAAGAGGTCAGCTTCTTTAAGTGTCGTGTTATAAATATGACCGGATCCTTGTGAAAAAAGTTTGTAAAAGGCTCTTCGGGATACAGGTATCTGAAAAGTTCGTGATTAAGTATCACAGCCATATAAGGCATACCGCTATCGATCATATCTTCACAAACTCCTGCAAACTCTTTCAAATACTTTTTATATCTTTTCAGGGGATCCATTAAAATACTCCGGTGTGCATAACGCTGTTTTTAAATCCGGCGCGCCGTATCGGCATTTCCGATTATTTTCCGTTTCACATTTTTATTTAATTCCAAAAGGCTGCTATTCAGCTTGATAAATTCAATGATGTCCCTGCAGGTGAAATGATTCTTTTTAGGATAAAGGTTTTTTATTATCTCGCTGATGAGCTTCAGGTCATCTTCTTCATCAAGCAATACCGTAAGATCTGGAAAAGTTAAATTGGGCGGTGCCGCTACGTATATATGTTTAAACATATCGGGGCGTGAACGGAAAAAATGCGTAACACATTCCCTGTCCTCGGGGGTCTTGCCGTGCTTTTCAGTATGCTCCAGTATCCGAAACGGAAACACTTCCAATTCCATGCCTTTCGGGTAAAGCTTGGGGTAAAGATTTGTAGCATAGTCACATGGTTCATTTGCCAAATATGATAGTATAACGTTATCGATTATCTCGGGGTCTGTTAACGGACAGTCGCCGCAGATAGACACAACGATATCAGACGATAGCTCTTTATGAGCCAGATATACTCTTTCCAAAACGTCATCTTCAGACCCCCTGAAATACCTGACAGCGTTTTTTTTGCATAATTCAACTATAGCGTCGTCTCTGGATTCGAGGCTGGTGGCCACTACCAAATCATCAAAATACTCGCTTCGTCTAACTCTCTCCAGCATAATCTCAAGCATTGCCCTGCCGTTAACCTCCTTAAGAACTTTGCCGGGCAATCTTGACGAGCCCATGCGCGCCCGTATTGAAATGTCGATCTTTTTGCCCCCTTTAAGGTCCGGTATGGATTCACGCATAAATTTTACTGCACTTTCTTAGGACTTTGTGGTAAATGTAAATCTGTTCTTTAGTTCTTTTATTTTTGGCTTGGGTAAACAACCGAATATTTTTAACTCCGTAGCCGGCGATATCTTCCATAAAAAGTATGAGATCCTGCACAAAAGCATAATAAATAAGTACTCGTGCAACCTGGCGTGCCTTCTTGCGAATAGGCCAAAGATTCTCCAGCCGAGCCATCTGATCCATTTGGTCCTGCTCTTCGTGTAATTCCAATAGATATCGTCATTATAAACCGCCGACATCGTATTCATAAAATGCATGAAGAAAGGTTTTTCCCCGGCTTCATCTCTGCGAGAATTCTTTTTCTCATCTAACCACCATCCCGTAAAACCGAATTTTTCATGATATAAATCGTAAAGCCTGGTTTTAGGGTACGGGATTGGCGTAACGAAAGTCGTGAAATACGGTATTGTTTTACTGATTTTCGCTATTTCCCTCAGATTTTTTCTTAGATGCTCACGCGTCTCCCACGGGAATCCGCAGATGTTATTAAAGGAGGTGAACGGCCGATGTTTCTCTATTGCCTTAAGCTTTTCGTGTATTGTTTTTACCGTATATCTCTTATTTATTTTCCGCAATGTGTCGTCGTTCCAGCTCTCTATACCGTAACTTATCCTTGTTAAACCCGCCCTTTTGGCCTTTGAAAGAATTTCTTCGTCAATGCTGTCTATTCGTGTTCGCATTGACATCTTTATTTTTAAACCCGAACCTATCATTAAATCGCAAAATTCCAGGAATCTTTTTTTTGAACAAAGTATTTCATCATCCTGAAAAGCTATTCTCTTAACGCCGAAATTGCCTGCTAAGCCCATGACCTCCTCAAAAATATTGTGTGCACTCCTCATCCTTACAGTCCTTCCGAAAACATTGTGGCTTGAGCAAAAAATGCAATCAAAGGGGCAACCGCGGCTTGTGAATAAGCTCCAAAAAATAGGATTTGAATCCACATCTTCGCTGCCGGTATAATTTTTAATCGGAAAATCGGAAAAGTCGGGAAAAGGTATGGAATCAAGGTTTTTTATGAGGTTTCGCCGGGCGGTATAGACCGGCTTTCCCTCGGCATCCTTGAAACATAACCCCTGTATATCCCTTAAGGGCTTATTTCCTTTGAAATGTTCCACCAGCTCGACAACCGTCTCCTCCCCTTCGCCGATGACTATTATATCCGAGCCGTGCTCCAATACTTCCTCCGGCATACAGTTAGCGTGCGGCCCGCCTGCGACTATCGGTATTCCCATCTTACGAAGGCCCTCGAGGTATGCGTACGTCTGGGGTATATAAGTGATAGTCAGGGTAACGCCTATAAAATGCGGCTTGAAGTCGTTTACAGCCCGTTTTATTCCTTCTGCTTTAACAGCGTTGTAAGGGGCCGTCGCATCTATTATTTTGACTTCACTCCCTGCTTTTCTCAAAGAGGCGGCCAGGTAAGCTAAATTCAAAAGTACCTCTGTTGAAACCGCGGCTGTCGGCGGATTAAGAAGGAGAACTCTCGCTTTTTCACTCACTATGTACCTACACCTTTCGCGCTACGGCCAGCATATTGTCGCACGCTTTTTTGTTATCAAAAACCTGCTGTATGTCATTGCAGTTTTCCCAAAGCATTTTAGCCATGGGTGAACCTCTGAAACCGGGGCATGCCAGCGTCAGATTGTTGATCAATTCCATGGCATCCAAACCGAACCACCAAAATGCAACAGGTTCAAATCCGTTATTTTTAAACGCGTATAAGATAGCTTTTTCCGTATATTGCATAAGCGCATTTATCAGAAAAAAGCCTCTTGTGGACTGCTTTGGAAAAGTTTGTTGAACCGCCCGCGAAAATGAATTAAAGTGCGGTACTGACACGCCTACAACTCCTCCGGGTCTTAAGAGCTTTGCAGCGCGGGCAAGCTCTTCCATCGGGTTCGATACAAGGTCCAAATACCCCATAAACGATACTGCGCTAAATTTGTCAGACGGCCGGGATTCGGCAAACTGTTCAAGCGTTTGGTTTCTTAAATCACAGCCAAGCCTGTCGCGCCCGAAGTTGATACTGTCTTCGCTAATTTCTAACCCGATTGCCGTATAGCCCAAATCCTGTGAGGCAACCAGCATATCGCCTATACCGCTACCCACATCCAGCCATAGCTTTTTTCCTTTTTTATTAGCCGTTACATATTTATCGATAAACTTTACTTTTGGCCTGGCAACATGATCCAGTCTGTATATATATTGGCTATTTGCGTATGCTTCCGCGTAGTTTGCACCTTTCTTGTAATATTCGTAAAGCGCCTCATCAGGCAATTTGTGGCTGACGTGAACCAGATCGCAGACCGGACAACGCACATAAGAAATGCCGTTTACGGTAAACTCAACCCGCGAGGTATCGTCTGAACCGCAAAGAAAACAGTTTACGCGCTGAAGTTTATACCTCTTCAGCAAATCCTCTACCTGTGCCTGGTAAGTTTTGGCCTGTTCGCCCAGGTTGGCAAGCAACGGTTCTTTAAGCTTAGCAGCGTCTATAGGTTTCCCGAAATAATGTTCGACCATATCGCATTTTCCTCCTTCTCTTGAATGTTTTTAAGTGGGGCCCTCTCTACCTCGCCGAGGCTCCCTGAAGCAGAAATCACTTTCCTTCCTCATTCTGCGTAGGGGATGAAACAAGCATGCCTTGACAAAGTATTCGGCTTATTCCGTTCCGTCATAAATCTTTACGATATATTTTTTATTTTTCAACGTGAAATGCAACGGATACCGTTCGTTATCGGCAACTCTCATTTTGTTAAATTGCCGTTTTATACTGCTGTTTACGTTTAATTCGTTGTCCCGAGAGGTCCTTCTGCGGTAATGACTGCTTTTTCCTGTCTGCGGGACCGTTTTCATGGGATATGAAGATAAATATTGCCGAATTAACATAATGACTTTCTTTGCAAGCTTTTCCCGTATTTTATCTATTAACTCCGTCCCATCCAGGCTAACATAGCTCTTAATGTAGTAATCGCCCGAATCGCATTCTTCCGATGCCTCAAACAGGCAAATCGGGATTTTATTTTTTCCGGATTCAACCTGCCATGTCATAGGTGACCACCCCCTGCCCTTGGGTAAATCGCTTGCGTGTATAACGATGTTATTCCTGTGCAGAGACAGCTCTCCCTTGCCTATCAGGCGGTCACAGCTTAAAATAAATAGAACGTCTCCCTGCCTTAAATCGCTTACCTTTTTCGCGAAACATAGCTTGCTTTTTACTTTCTTTACCTTTTTTATCTCCCGGATCAGATTGCCAATATAGCTATGAAACCAACTCTTTGGATTGTCTACAAGTATCGATATCTTTATATATTTTCTCATTTCCCCCTCTGAACTCACAACGCCCCAAACTGTCATTAAAAGCCTGAATATTGTTATTCACATGATAAAAAGCTGCTTCTATTTGCATTTCGCTTATATTTTTGCGACAGCCTGCGTAAAAAGCCCAGTTTTTCCTGGAATAGCATTCACAGCGCTTTATCTGGTGCTCATGCGCCGCTATTAGGACGGCCGGTATTTTTGCCGCTACGAGCTCTGAAGATGTAAGGCCGCCCGCTGAAAACGCCATATCAGCCCACCGGTAATAGCCATCTAAGCTCTTGGCGTCTTTTATTAGGCTAAACTTATGGAAATTAGTTCCTATAGAATTCAGCGAATCCTGCGAATGCTCATAACCGGGGCCTATAATTACTTTTATTTCGCAAGCCGAAGCGCAGCTTGCAAGCGACTTCAGGACCTTATGGGTAAGGTTAAACTCATCCGCGCCACCCATTGTAATTAATATAGTTTGCGCTTTTTTGTTCGGGCTTTTTTTATCATGCCCGAGCTTTAAAACACTCTCAGGCAATATTGCATTCTCAAAGCCTAATACAAATTTGGTATTCTTGCACTCATAACCGCCATAAAGGGTATCGGATGCGTCAACGCACCAGTTCACGACAATATCAAAATCTTCCGTAATAATCCCGTCGAAATTTGCGCAGGCCTTTACCGGAGCCGGTTTTCCCAGCGCTCCGTACTCCCGTAAATTATTTTTGGTTACCTCCATAAACAGACAATCTATTTCATTATCGGCGCACAGCTTCTTTATAAGCTCTATTTCATTTTTTAAAAGAATTCCGTGAGGTATAATTTCAACGTTTTGTAACCCAAACTGTCTTACTATGCTGAGCGCGGGTTCATAATCCCTTACTGCGAAAAAGCAGTGCCATGAATTATTCTGAAATTCCCTTGAAAGATAAATAACCGACATAAGGTCACCGGTACCTATTTCTTTATGGGCATCCGCACGAAAAAGTATATTAGGCATTAATGGGACCCTCTTAATCCCGGCCGAAATCCGGTAAATAGTTTTCTTTTTTATACCTATCGCGTATTGGCGACTTTAAAAACTTTTTTCCAGTCGTTGTATACGGCGCGCTTGTATTCGCTGCGGTCATACTTTCCCTTTTTATCCCACCCGAACCACCTGTTAACCGGCGCGCTGAATCCACGTTTATCGATCCGTTCTGTAATTTCCACCGGAATAAATTTTTTTGCAATTCGCTTAAGAATCCACTTCGTCGTGCCGTTTCTTAGTTTATACTTGGCGGGGATACTGAACGCAAACTGAATCAAGCGATAGTCCAGAAACGGTGAACGATTCTCAACGCTAAAAGACATATTTATCCTGTCCGCAAACTGCAGAAGTTCCTGCATGCTTGTGTAAAAATCAGCCACTCCCATGGCATGAATATTATTGTTATTCATTTTTTCAAAATAGAATTCCATTATCTTTTCCAGATATTGTATCACCTTGGTATCGTAGCGGTTTTCGCACCTATTGACGAGTTTGGCATATCGCTTGGCGGCCGATCCGTAATACCGGTCTATAAGATACGAATATTTTTCCAGCGCCTTCAGCTGCCTGACCTGGTCGTCGTGGTGCAAAAGATGATAGCGGTGATAACCGGCGAATATTTCATCGGCACCGTCACCCGAAAGAATTACCCTCACGTCTTTATGCGCCCTCTCGAGCAGCATCCACAGGCTGAAACTCGTCCACGTGCAAGGCGTATCCAGATGATAAATGATGCTCTTCCGTGTACGCTTAAAATCCTCTGCGGTCGGGGATACGATAATAAGTCTTTTTTTCGTTTTTTTCGATACTAGTTTAGCATATTCCAACTCGTTGTAATCGTCCATTGCGTAATGACATGTATAGAGGTAGTCCGGTTTCGCTATGCAGGCTATCAATGCACTGTCAACCCCTCCGCTAATAAATGTACCGTAAGGATGCACTCTGTTTTTGGTGCGCAATTTAATTGCATCAACTATAAGTTCGGTAAGATTTTTCTCGATTTTCGGCAAATTGTCCGGAATATCAATAAGATTATCCCAAATCTTCCAATATTTATTTTTTCTCACTCCCATCGCCCTGTTTATGCTCAGGTATTCGCCCGGCAGCAAGCTGTATATGTTTTTAAACAGGGTTTCTTCACCCACGTTAAATTCATATGCGCTATATGAGACGCATTCTTTATTAAATACGGGTTTGAGAAAAACGAAAAAAGCTTTTATCTCGCTGGCAAAGGCAAAAAAGGATTCCGTCCTGCAGTAATACAACGGCTTTTCGCCCGCCTTGTCCCTTACTACAAAAACCTCTTTTTTCCTGCGGTCATATAAGGCAAACGCATACATACCGTTATAATCTTCAAAAGATTTAACCCCTTTTCCAATATAATGATAAAGAACCGTTTCCGCATCGGACTTGGTTTTGAATTCATAACGGTTACCGTAAGCGCCTCTTAACGAATCGTGGTTGTAAATTTCCCCGTTATAAACCACGGTTACGGATTTATCAAAACTCTCATAAGGGATATCGTGCTTCTCATTATCAACTATGTTCAGGCGCGTCATTCCCAGCGTAACAAAGCCGTCTTTATAAACGCCTGTCTGGTCCGGACCCCTATGCCGCATTGTAGCCAGCATTTCCCGGACAATCTTCGCCGAATCGTATTTCGGATCGCTTGATATAAATCCTGCTATGCCACACATATTGCTACTTTGAAAGATTGAACCGGCCGTCCCCTATCTGATGATATTTTGTTTTTCTGTCAAACAATAGGTGCGACCATATCCCGTAGTTGTCGATAACCAGCCTTGTTTTCTTATTCCTGATATTGTCCAGTGCCGCTTGAGACAAATGTTTATAAACTGTATGATCGGAAGCTATTATTAAAACTTCCGCCGAAAACGCCTTTCCCGGAAAATCGGTTATTTTGGCGCCTTTTATCAGACGCTGTATTTCACGTTTTGTGCAAAACGGGTCATTTAACGAGACTTTTACCGAATTTCGCAAGAGATAATCGGCAAGCGTAATTGACGGAGATAACGTAAGGTCTTTTTGATTGCCTTTATAAGTGATGCCCAGTATGGCGACGCTTTTGAAGCCATGCCGTATAATATATTCTCCGTAACTTAAAACAGACGATATATTTATGTCCTGAAACTCTTTCAGAAGAGTCAAATTGCCGGGGTTCTCGCTGCCTCTTATCAGGTTATCGGTAGCCAAAGTCATCTTTTCTCCGCCGGTGCCTATATTTAACGCACAGTCCTCAAGTGTCACGTCTCTGAACAGCACTTCCGAAAGCCTTTTCATGTTCACGGAGGGATAACCCAATGTCAGCTGCCGTATAAAATCGCTTGCCATTGCCTGTATTGCATTTACGGAATTTACGTAGATCTCGGCTTCGTCTAAGTTGCCCAGTTTGACTGTCTGTATGCCTAGATGGTTGAACAACTGTTTTGTCATATCAAGGGCCTTGCCGCAATAACCGCCTATAGGCATTTTGTCTTTATGGTTCACGAATCGTTCCATACTCCAGTCCGTCCGGAATAATGCGCCCAGATAATAGTCTCTGGAACAAAAAATTTTGTTTTCTTCAAGGGTCTTTACGAAATATTTTTCTATATAGCCGGGCACAAATGCCGATTCAAATATAACCAGAGGTTTTATTTTACTTTTCTTCAGGTATTTCGAGAATATGACCGAAAGCTTTTTGGTTATATCTTCATCCTTTGAGGTGCGGTGGCGAAATCTAGGAATGGCTATTATATGGAGGTGTGAAGCCTTAAAAAGTTCTTTGGGGGACGTTACGGTTTTTATTTTGCGCTGGTCTAGTTTGGGGAGGTAATTCATCTGTGACCAGATGGCTATCTGGCCTTTATTGGGATGTTGCCCGTTTAAAAATTGTCTTAGCTGATGCTTATTTGTATCATAGGCAATTATGTTAAAACCGCTGTTCTGCAATTTTAGCATTGTCGTATACCCCAAATAACCAAGCCCCCAGACTGAAGCCGTTTTGCTCTTTAAAATATTTGTTAAAGTCATACTATCCCCCTTTCCTGCGACCAGGCAGGCGCTTTAGGACGTCGTTTATTTGTTCAATCACGTAATATGCATCACGGTCGGACATGGCGGAAAACATAGGTATTGACAGTATCTCTTCATATACTCTATCGGCAACCGGAAAACACGTCTTTTTATACAACCTCTTATAATAAGGGTGCCTATGAAGCGGGATGAAATGAACGCTTGTGCCTATGTTTCGTTGCTTGAGTTTTTTTATAAACAAGTCCCGACTTATGATTTTCTTGTCTATTGCGATCGTGAAAAGATGATAGCTATGAAGGTTTTGACTATCGTCTTTGGTGCGACGTATTCTTACATCAAGATTTTTTTTGTATAAATCGGCTATAGCCCTTCGCCTGCGGATCATTTTTCTCAGTCGTTTTAGCTGGATTAATCCGATAGAGGCATGTATATTATCCATATTATATTTGTAGCCCATCTCTTCTATCTCGTAATACCAGCTCCCTTTCTTATTATACCGGTTAAATGCTTTTTTATTAATTCCAAAGTAGCTTTTCTTTCTTATCTTTTCGACAATTCTTTTATTATTTGAAACGACCATCCCGCCTTCACCGCAAGTTAGATTTTTTGTGGCATAAAAGCTAAAAGCCGCCATGTTTCCGAAACTGCCTATTTTTCTCCCTTTATGCTCCGTACCTATAGCGTGAGCCGCATCTTCAATAATCGCTATGCCGTTTTTACCCGCAATTGGTAAGATCTCGTCCATATCGCAGGGGTAACCCGCAAAATGGACCGGTATTACGGCTTTAGTTCTTCGGGTTATTAAATCTTTCATTTTTTGAATGTCTATATTCAGCGAGCTTTCTTCAACATCGCATAAAATGGGCTTTGCGCCTGTCCATAATACGACATGCGCGGTAGCCGCAAACGTCCAGGTCGGGACTATTACCTCATCGCCGCTTCCTATACCGGAGGCGACCAGTGATAAATATAATCCAGCTGTGCACGAATTTAAACCGACCGCAAATAGGTCTTTCCCCAAATAATTGCAAACAGCCCTTTCAAATTCGGTAACCTTGGAGCCGGTTGTTAAATATCCCGATTTTAATACCTTCGTTACGGCCTTTATTTCGCCATACCCTATATCGGGTTTGCTTAACGGTAAAAATTCTCTTCTCATTTTAACAGTTCACCCGTATCCTGTTGTCCCACAATGGGATACCATGAATCACACCCGCTACAAACCCTGTCATCTATCATTAGTGTACGGTGTTGGTTGCGCAGATCACGGTATTTGTCGCTATGCCATATATCTCTTATGCTATCTCTGCACACATCGCCCATAGGCCCGCTTTGCCAGTCATGATTGCACCTACCTACCTTCCCATCGCAGTAAATGAGCATTTCATAAAACGGCATCGTGCATGGAACCCTTTTACCCCTGTTCCTATCAAGCGAACCGAATTTCCCGTCTCTGGAATGTTCTTCGTATATCCTCACCCTATCAACTCTGTTTTTCCAGATCTTTTTGAACAACTCGCCGTTTTCCTGCGGCGTGTCGCTTGTTTTTACCATTGATACCTGTGTTTCGATTTTCCCGTTATTCAGTTCAAGGAACCTTGCTATCTTACGCTCTATATCGTCATATTTAGCCGGAATACGGGTTTTATTAAATACCTGGGGTATGTCAATACTAAAGGAGATGAAATCCAAAGCATCTATTATTGCCTTTGATTTATCGTCATCCAGGAGGCTGGCGTTTGTAGCAAGCTGTACCGTCGTGAACTTCCCCTTTACATACCCGCAAGCCTCAATAAATTCTGGGTGTAAAAGGCTCTCACCGCGCCTATGCAACACCAATATAGTGTCCGGATATTCGGAAATTTCATCGATTATTTTTTTGAAAAGGCCCAATTCCATAAATCCGTCCAAACGCCCCGCATGTTTTCTGGGGCAATAAACGCATTTAAGATTGCAGGCACTGGCAAGCTCGACTTCGACCCTCTTGGGGAAAACCCCGGAGGCATATTGTTCTGCTTCTACCCTCTTGTCTCGTTTAATATTTTTTGATTTCATTTGCGGCATTATGCATTTGCGGCGGAGGACTCTTTCTCGTCACCTTTTATATTCTTTATATTGAGCATGTTATTTAAAATATCTGAATTAAGTAAATCAAGCATATACTGTGCTTTTTGATGCAGCTTTTTTAACATGTCTAATTTATTTCGGAATTTGTCCGCCTCTTCCTGCTCTTCCTTGTCTGACTGGTTACCATTGTTTATGGTATCATATGAAACGGTCAACATACTTCCGGCTTCTGAAATTCTATCCCGGGCAAGCGACTTTACCCTATCCATTATAACCCTGATGATATCTGTTTCAGCCTCATAGTAGTCCTTACGCGAACCCTTAACCCACACTTTCCTTACAGCACCGTATCGTTCAAGCGCTCGTATGTTAACGCTTACGCTACCTTTGCTAATCTTAAGCCGTTCAACCATGCTATCAAGTGACATTGGTTTATCATTGAGATAGTTTATGGTATAGAGTTGTGCCATCACATTATTAAGCCCCAACTTTCGGCATATCTGGTTTACTCTGCCCAAAATGATGTCTTGTGCTTCTATTATTTTTTCACTCACATTAGCTCCCTTTGTCTATATATGTCGCATCGTTTAGAACATTCTAAACGATATAAATATAGCACTGCTGCTGCTTTTTGTCAATAAAAACCTGC
>JAFGLX010000092.1 GCA_016927795.1 Candidatus Omnitrophota bacterium | reverse complement strand
CAAAAGGGGGAGATATTTCGACTCGTGCCAAATTAATGAAAGGGGTCTTATGTCCGCCGAAGAGGCGTATCAGGACCTTAAAAAATATTTTATCTCAAACGGCAAGTATGTAGATGCCAGCTGGGCGTCCTTCAAGGAAAAGACGATGGAGAAGATGCTGCTCAAAAAAAAGAGGAATCTCGCTTACCTACCAAGCCTCCTTATGGACATCTTATGCGGATATGGCGAAAAGCCTTACAGAGTCATACTATCATCTGCCGCCATAATCTCCGTCTACGCATTTCTTTTTCTTGCACTAAATTCGGTAACTTACGCCCAATCCTCTTCCTACAAGCTGGCCATAGGTGACTACATTTATTACAGCATAGTTACGTTTACAACGGTCGGGTATGGTGATTTCGTGCCGCGCCCTTCGTCGCTTTTCAGGTTGCTGGCTGCGTCCGAAGCCTTTGTCGGCGCTTTCATGATAGGCCTTTTTATTTTTACGCTTGCGCGCCGGTATTCCGCGCGATAAAAAGCAGATCCATTTTCCCGCCGGGACTTTCTTAAAATGGTTGACACGGCAAAAAAAATAGCCCTTATAAAAAAAATCAAACCTGCTTTGCACGAACTTTACAACCCCTGCCGTTTATGCCCTCTTGAATGTGGCATTTACCGGGAAAATGGAGAAAAAGGATTCTGCCGTTCAGGTTCACGAATAGCCGTATACAGCTATTCGCCGCACCACGGAGAAGAGCCACCTCTTTCAGGAAACTCCGGTTCCGGCACCATATTCTTTACACACTGCAACATGAAATGCGTGTATTGCCAGAACTATGCCTTTAGCCAGGAAAGTGACTTCGGAGAAACGGAAACGGAATCGCTTGCCCAAAAAATGCTCGAGCTTTCGAAGATGGGGTGTCATAACATAAATCTTGTAAGTCCGACTCATTACATCCGCCATATAATCGACGCGCTGGAACTGGCCTATGAAAATTCTCTTGATATTCCGATAGTGTATAACACGTCGGGTTATGACACTGTTAACCTTATAAGCCTAATGGACGGTATTGTGGACATATATCTGGCTGACATGCGATACAGCCGTGATGAGGCAGGAAAAAGTTATTCGGGCGTACCCGGTTACGCATCATACAATAGAAAGGCTATAAAAGAAATGTTCGGGCAGGTGGGGGAGCTAAAATGCGACAAAAACGGGATTGCCGAGAAAGGCGTTATAGTACGACTTTTGATTATGCCTTGCAACACGGCCGGTACGCTGGACAGCCTTAGATTTTTGAAAGACAATGTATCCAGCGACATTTTTTTAAGCATTATGAGCCAGTATTACCCTACTTATAAGGCGAAAGAGTACCCGGAGCTTGCGCGAAAAATAAACCGGTCGGAATACAAGGAAGTACTGGAAGAGGCGGAAAAACTGGGTTTCACAAACGGGTGGATACAGGGGCTCCAGACTGACGCCGACCGTTTTCTTGGAACAAATGTAAAAAAAGGTCGGTTTTGGTGGGGCTGATATTATGTCGGGTTATCATCTGTATTTTTCACAAACCTTGCCATACATTGCTTGAATACGCTTGACAAAATATTATAATTTTGATATAAATATTGCGTGTACAATAAAATTAAGTGTTAAGGCGGACGGGAGGAGAGGTTAGCATCTCGTCCTTTTTTATTTTTCCAGGACAAAACATACATACATAATATAACCTGAAGGCAATGCGTGACAACTGGATAGCAATTCTGGACTTTGGCTCACAGTACACACATCTTATAGCAAGACGTATAAGAGAGTGCGGCGTATATTCCGAGATACTCCCATACAACATCAAGCCTGCGAAACTTATGTCGCTGAAACCTAAGGCTATTATACTTTCCGGCGGACCAGCAAGTGTTGTAGGAGCGAGCGGCCCCATTTGCGACAGCGCCGTATTCGCCATGGGCCTGCCTATCCTAGGCATATGTTACGGGGCCCAGCTTATCGCAAAAGTGCTGGGTGGTAAAGTTGAGAAGGCCGGCAAAAGAGAATACGGCAAAGCCATACTGAATATTAAAGCGAAAAAAACGATTTTTGAAGGCCTGGACAGGGAAGAAACCGTATGGATGAGCCACGGTGATAAAATTGTAAAGCTGCCTGGGGAGTTTAAAGCTATAGGCGCAACCGTTAATACTGCATTTGCGGCTGTTGAGGACAAAAATAGAAACATTTACGGCCTTCAGTTCCATCCGGAAGTTATGCATACTCCCAAAGGCAAAAAAATCTTGAGGAATTTTGTGCGCCGTATAGCCGGCTGTAAAAAAAATTGGAATATGCGCTCTTTTGTGAAAAGTTCGATAGAGGATATTAAAAAGACGGTCGGTGAAGAAAAGGTGTTATGCGCCTTAAGCGGAGGCGTAGACTCATCCGTATTGGCAACGTTGCTCCACAAGGCAATCGGGGATAAGCTGACAGCGGTATTTATTGATAACGGGCTGCTTCGCAAAGATGAGGCATTGCTTGTAAAGAAGAGGTTTAAAAAAAGTTGCCGCATGAACATAAAAACGGTTGATGCCGGCGATAAGTTTCTTAAGGCCCTTAGGGGCGTCAAGGATCCTGAAAGAAAAAGGAAAATAATAGGGCACGTCTTCATAGAAGTTTTTACAAAGGAGGCTAAGAAGCTCGGTAAAATAAACTTTCTCGCACAGGGCACGCTTTATCCGGACGTAATAGAATCGAGATCCGCTTTTGGCGGCCCCTCGGCGACCATAAAGACACATCATAACGTGGGCGGGCTACCCAAAAAGCTGAAGTTTAAGCTTATCGAGCCCTTGAAAGAGCTATTTAAGGACGAGGTCAGGCTGCTGGGCAAAGAGCTGGGGCTTCCGAATGAAATTATATACCGGCACCCTTTTCCGGGCCCCGGGTTAGCCGTAAGAATTATCGGGGTCATAACAGATAAAAAACTCGATATATTGCGCGAGGCGGACTGGATTCTTATAGACGAATTAAAGCGTTCCGGATTATATCTAGATCTATGGCAGGCATTTTGCGTGCTCCTCCCGGTAAAAGCCGTAGGCGTAATGGGCGACGAGCGAACCTACGAAAACATCGTTGCCATACGTGCCGTCACAAGCGAAGACGCGATGACTGCGCAATGGGCAAAACTGCCGCATGAATTCCTGGAGAGGGTGTCTAACCGCATAGTAAATGAGGTAAAGGGAGTGAACCGCGTAGTTTACGATATTAGTTCAAAACCACCTGCCACTATAGAATGGGAATAAACATGAAAAACCGGCTGGAAGGGGATTGCCCCGGAAAAAACGACGATTTTGCCTACAAAGAGATCATCGACACTTTTTTCAGAAAAAGCCTGGATGAGGGCACGCTGCCAAAAAAACACTTAAAAAGAAAGCTTTGGATTCCTTTCGCGGTGACTTCGGCAGTGGCGCTAACTCTTGCATTATTTGCCATTATCATTATACTTAATAAAATAAACACCGGGCCCGAACACGTAAAAATTGAACCGGCTTACTCCGAACCCATTATTAATAATGGAGTTATAAACCGCAATAATATCGAGGAGGTGTCGTTTGAAGGAGACGCAAGGGAAGCTAGTTCCTTCCTGGAAGGCAGCATAAACCTTGTAAATCACGGCAGTTACGGCAGGGCCGGATTAACGTTGAAATTCCATAGGCCTGTGAATCTTAAAGGCAAGAATATACTGCTTATCGCAAGGGCAAAATACGGGACTAAAAAAATAAATCTGATATTAAAAGACTCCAAAAATTGCTTTCTTGAGCTTGCTCATATCGCCTTTCCTGCCGACTGGAGCATGAAGCACGTATTTATGAAAGAAAACCGACATTGCGACTTAAGTGACATAAAAGAGTTAAAGATAGAGTTCGGCACGAATACGGCAGGCAATAACACCGGGTCGGTCATTTTTCTTAAAAATCTTACTGTAAGAGATACTATTTAGAAGCATGAAAATAATATCCATAGCCAATCAGAAAGGCGGATGCGGTAAAACGACTACCGCCATAAATCTCTCCGCGGCTCTGGCCCAGAAAGGCAAAAAGACCCTTCTTATAGACCTAGATCCCCAGGCACACGCCTCTATGGGGCTCGGAGCGGTTAAGACCGATCCCGCCAACTCTATATTCGCTATTTTCCTAAGCGAGAAAGAGGGTTCCCGTAAAATTGTTGACTTGACGAAAAAAATAGAAATTGGCCTCGAGCTTGTTCCTTCCCACATAATATTAAGCACGATAGAGCATGAACTTAAAGACAGGGAAGAGGGGCTTATGGTGTTATTACGGGCCGTCAACGCTATCGAGCAGAAATATGACTATATTATAATCGACTGTCCGCCGAGCCTCGGATTTCTTACTTTTAACGCGCTGCGCGCAGCCAACGAAATCATAATTCCTTTGGAGACAAGTATCTTTTCCCTGATGGGCGTCGGCAAGCTTATAAGCATGGTGGAGCTGATAAAAATAAAATTACATCACGCCCCGCATGTAAGCGGCCTGGTTACCATGTATGACGAATACTCCGATTTTGCAGAAAAAATGCTGCACAAAATAGAACAGGTATTCAACGAAAAACTGTTAAAAACCAGGATTTCATACGATATCGCTTTAAAGCGCTCGCAGGAGAGTATGGAGTCTATATTTAAATATGACCCGCATTCCCGCGCGGCACACGACCACCTTTCACTTTGTAACGAGATTGTGTCCCGCGACAAGGATGAGACGCCGGAAAACATATTCATGGAAATGCGTAAAATAATGAACGGAATTTACGGCAATATGTACACAAAAGAAAAAATATTCAAATTTTACGCACCGCTTGCAAAAAACGTATACGTCGCGGGAGATTTTAACGGCTGGAAGATGGACGACTCCAGCAAGTTGAAAAAAAATGACGGCGGCGAATGGAAAAGGAGCTTCTTTCTACTGCCGGGCCGGTACAGATATAAATTCGTCGTGGACAAGCTGTGGTTCTGGGACCCGGAAAATCCGAAAAAAGAACCGAATCAGTACGGCGGTTTTGATTCAATCTTTACAATATAGCATCGTGGCGGATTCCGGGAATCTGCCAGGCGACCCGGAGGTGTTAACTAATATGGCCAGATTAAAACACGACTTCACCAAAGAAGAACCGTGGCGGATATTCCGCATTATGAGCGAGTTTGTCGATGGATTCGAAGGGCTTTCCGACATAAATAACGGCGTAAGCATATTCGGTTCAT
>JAFGLX010000091.1 GCA_016927795.1 Candidatus Omnitrophota bacterium | reverse complement strand
GCCCTTTTCCCTGTTCAGCCAGGCCGGTATTGCCATAGGCCTGTCTATTTTGGCCGCGCAATATTTTCCGGGCGATACAGCCAATATCCTAGTCGTTGTTATAACCGTTACCACGTTTGTTACGCAGCTATTGGGGCCTCCTTTTACGAAGTTCGCGGTTACAAAAGCTGGTGAGGCAGGATTGAATATCACAGAAGAGGATATAATAGAAAAAAGCGTAGCAAGCGATCTTATGGATCAAAAGCCTCCTATAATATACGAGAACATGCAACTTAGCGATATCCTGAGGATATTCAGCGAGAACGACAATTTGTACTATCCTGTTATAAATAAAGAAAGAAAACTACAGGGTATTATAACCGTTGAAGGTATAAAGCAGACTTTTCTCGAGACAGACGTTGGCGGACTTATTTTGGCCCACGATTTAATGGAACCGGTTATAACAAAAATTTCAAGAGACAGGTCACTCTCGGACGTAAAAGAAGCGCTCAATAGATATAACATAGACTATTTACCTGTGACCGGCGGCAACGGCATACTCGAGGGGTTTATAGAAAGAAAGAACCTTAGCAAGTTTGTATCCACGAAAATTATAGAGTTACAGAAACGGGTGGAGTCACTCGGCTGATCAAGAGACTATAGACCCGGATACATTTTTCGGAATATGAAACTAATAAGTAATAAACTGTGCAGAAGAAGGTATAAGGTGCAGAAAAAAATCAGAAGATGGCTTCTGGGTAAAATACGTTTTTTCGGACGAAAAAACGTATGCAAAAGTGGAGACGCAAAACCCTAAAAAAGGATATTTATGTTTTTTTATTCAAAAACACCCCGCGCAGTTTTGGTTTTTCTTGTAGTTGCGTGTTTTCTGGCAGATACGATAGGCTTCGCTGACGATTTGGCGCCAATCAAACTTTCTAAACCCCAGATTACTGCGGGAAAACCCCTGATGCAGGCTCTAAGTGAAAGAAAAAGTTCCAGAGCTTTCAAAGCCAAAGAACTTCCTTTTGATGTTCTTTCGAATCTTCTATGGGCAGCCTTTGGTATAAACAGGCCGGAATCGGGCAAACGCACCGCACCTTCAGCTATGAACATGCAGGAGATAGATATTTACGTCGCAACTAAAGACGGCTTGTATTTATATAATCCGCAGGCTAACACGTTAGAACCTGTTTCAAAAGGCGACATACGCGACCATACCGGGGAACAGGATTTTACCGGTAAGGCGCCTGTGAGCCTGGTATATGTGGCGGATTTCTCAAAAATGGGGAGTCTTAGCGCTGAAGACAGGGCTTTCTATTCCGCGGCCGATGCGGCGTTTATAAGCCAGAATGTATATCTTTTCTGTTCGTCGGAGGGGCTGTCGACTGTCGTGCTTGGCTGGGTAGACAAACTGCGCCTTCGGGGAATAATGAAGCTAAGGGGCAATCAGCGCATAATATTTACACAGCCGGTCGGATATCCCGAATAACCATAAGTGAGCTTTTAAGTAAAGGTCGGATATATGTTTAAAAAGATAATAATCGAATTAAGGCATCATATTCCTTTTACTTTTTTTGGGGCGTTTACGGGCATTATTATTATGGTATTTTGCAGAAAGCTCCCGTCTCAACTTTCCTTTAATGTTTTTTATGTTTTTCATCCCCTACATGTTTTATTAAGCGCGCTTGTTACCGCCTCTATGTACGGATTGCATAAATGCGATGGTTTTAAAGTGAAATGCAGTATATGGGTATTGCTGATAATAGGTTACGTAGGTTCGATAGGCATAGCCACGTTGAGCGATTCAGTGATTCCTTATCTGGGGGAAGCGCTACTCAACATGCCGAAGAGACATGTCCATGTAGGCTTTATTGAGAAATGGTGGCTTGTTAATCCATTGGCCATAATAGGCATAGCCATAGCATATTTTAGGCCGTCGACAAAAATGCCGCACGCGGCACACGTTTTATTAAGCACATGGGCGTCCCTTTTCCACATAATTATGTCGCTCGGAGATAAGATAACACCCATTTCGTACATAGGAATCTTCTTTTTTCTGTTCATAGCCGTATGGCTGCCGTGCTGTATAAGCGACATAGTTTTTCCGCTTTTATTCGTGAACGGCGGCAGAAGGCGCGGTTAAATTCAGGCCGGAGATTTTTTTACGTAAAGTTTCGTCTTCCGGAAATAATTCCAACAGTTCCTTATAGAGTTCAATAGCCTCTGTTTCTCTTCCCTTTTTTATGTATATTTCGGCAAGAAGGGTATAAATCCTTCTTTTTTCGAACTTGTCGACTTTTTGCGCATCCCCGAACTTTTTAGCCTTTTCAAGAAAATTTTCCGCATTAGCGTAATTTTTCTCCACTATGAAATATATATAGCCCAACATAGTATAAATCTCCCATGAGTCAGGATTGGCCGTAACACCTTCTTTAAGGAGCGTTATCGCCTTATCCGGATTTTTTAATTTTATAGCAAGCCAGAATGCGCCTACGGAATAGGCTTCTATGTTGTGGGGGTTTAATTTTACGGAATAATAAATCCAGGGCACAATTTCTTTTTCCTCATTGCCCGATAAGTGCCTGTGTTCGGTTATGCCGATTGCCTTGCCGAGCTCAAGCAGGATATTTGAGTTTGGGCCGATTTTATCCGGTAAATCGTGGCCATGATTTTCGCGGTGCTCGTGCGCATGTTCTGCTTCCCCGGCTACATGCAGGTTTTCCTTGCATGGGCCATGTTCGCATTTCCCCATGTTATATATGCCGCCGTGGAAATATACATCAGCCCTGACAAACGACATGTCTGAGAGATATTCTTTGAATCCCCCGAAAATTTTAGAAAGAACGTCCTTTTCTGTCCCTGATATACCGCGGGCCGCGAGGAAGGAACCGTTATAGGCATCAATTGAGGCGGCGAGAAAGGATATAAGAAAAATACCTATGGCTACAGTAACAAAAACCTTCATTTACAGATTTTTTCTTTTGAATAACGCGCATGCTGCCCATATCATAAGAAAGATGTATATTACGGTGTAAAGGAATATTGACAATACGACCCATCCTCCAAGCGCGTCCCATTCGTGAACAAGCCGTACCCTCATATCGTAAAACTCGAAATGAGGCAGTATATAATAAAGGAAGGCGTAAACAGTCGAAATCTTTTGGCCTGAATTTAGAAGGATGTTTTTTAAGAAACCGTTATACCAGTATATAAAAAAGTAAAGCAAAAGAACAAGTGTTATGTTTGCCGATACGGTGAAAAGAAGCGAAAATAAAACGGTAAAAGCCGAGATTAAGCATAAAAGCAAGACCGTCAGAAAATAGGTCTGCAAGACAAGCATAATGCCCGCGCCTTCGCCTTTTGTAAAAATAAGCACTAGATATAGAATGTAAAATGACGTAAATGATATAACCGATATCAAAAGCCCGCCGAAAAACTTCCCCAGTATTAACTGCGTTCTTGATATTGGTTTAGCAAGGAGAGGATAGATGGTCCTGGATTCTATTTCCTGGGGTATCTGCTTTGCGGCAAATGTTATCGATATAACGACAGAAAATAGCACTATGAGCGACAAGCCCACATCCTTTAGGTACCGCGATATGTCCTCTATTCCGAAAAAAGTTTCGTTATATAAAAATAAGGCTACGCCAAGGAACAAAAAAAGCAGGACATAAAAATCCTTTTTCCTTACGAGTTCTTTAAAAGTGTGTTTTGCTATGATAAAGACTTTTGTCATAATACGCTGCCGCCAAAACCGTCATTTTTTTACCAACTCAAAAAAGTATTTTTCGAGTGTTACATGAGATCCTTTTTCGTCCATTATCTCTTTGGGACGGGCCTCTTTCAGAAGCTTACCGTCTTTCAGTATAATTACCCTGTCGGAGATTATCTCCACCTCCGAAAGTTCGTGAGACGAGAAAAATACGGTCTTTCCCTCATTTTTTAGCCTTACTATGGTGTCTCTCATGTTCATTTTTGAAATAGGGTCAAGGCCGGTTGTGGGTTCGTCCAGCACTAAAAGCTCGGGGTCATTTATCAAGGATTGGGCGAAGCTCACCCTCTGGAGCATGCCCTTGGAAAACGTCTTCATGAGGGCGTTTTTATGTTCCGCAAGGTCCACGAGTTTCAGCAATTCGTCCGTTCTCCCGGCAAGCGTTTTTCGGGTTATTCCGAAAATTCCGCCGAACAGGAAAAGAAGCTCGCGGGGGGTAAGATACCAGTAATAATTGGCTATCTCGGGCATGTAACCTACGAGTTTTCGCGACGCGGGTATGGCCGGATTTTTTTGGAAAATAGAAACATTGCCTCCGGCAGCCCCCAGGAGTCCGAGAATAGCTTTAATCGTTGTCGTTTTTCCGGCCCCGTTAGGGCCCAGAAAACCGAATATCTCGCCTTTTTTTACCGCGAAATCAAGGCCGTCAACCGCTTTTTTCTCATTTCGGCCTGTTTTGTAGATTACAGTAAGGTTATTTACCTCAATTATGTTTTCCATAATAGCTTATACATAAAAAGTTTAGCATAGATTTTCGCCTTATTCAAGATGATTGGCGTTTAAAATTGCGGTATAGGCTCCTTAACGATTTATTCTTTATTAAACATTTACCCAATTGTTACATAATAATGACACATATATAAACATTATATTGTATCATATGCCCATGCTAAAACGTAAATATAAGAAACTTATAGCCATAGTGCTTTCTGTAAGCTTTTTCACTTTTGATATTGCCTGGGCGAATCCCGATGCTTGCAAAAATACGTTGGCCGTATGGCTTGGTTCGGAGAGAACCGCCGTAAGGCGCAGGATGCTGGGCCTTGCCATGGAAAGGTACGGTTGGGTTGTATCGGCCACGAGCGAAGAGGCCGAAGAGTTTCTCCGCACGCATAATGCCGCGGCAATGTTCATAGGAGATTCACAGGACAAGGCAAAAATTAAGGCGGCGCAGAATAAAGACGCTGTCATACTCATTTCAGATAACTTCACACCTCATAAATCCGACAAAATACTTACCGCAGATTCGGGTAATTTCAAAAACGATTTAGCACTTATAAGGCACCTTACAAATGTTGAGATAAAACTCATTATGCAGATAATGAAGGAGAAGGCCTATGACAGATACTCCGACATACGGGAAAAAGTGCTCACATCAGGCGATATTATGGGAAAGTACAGGGCTCTTTATGCGCCTGGAAAAGCGCCGGATTTACCGCCGGACTTATTGTTCGACGAGATAATGGCAAAAGCTTTTGAGATGATGGTCCTTTTGGATAGACGTGGCAAATACGCGCTGCGAAGCGAGTTCACAAACAAAGAGAGGGCTTTTATTGACGCCATAGCGCCCGTCATAAACTGGAATAAAACCACATTTTTCACAGGCGCCTTCTGGGACCCTAACGTAAGATTTGACGAAATACGCATAGCCCTAGCCAACGGCAAGAGGTTCTATCCGACCTTTTCCAGAAAAACATCCTTCGAAGCCGACAACGATAATTACGAAGGCATGTCATTTGCCCAAGAGGAGGCTTTGGCCAAAGTAAAAGACGGGCTAAAAAGCGCACTAACGCTGAACAAGCTTCTATATTCATTATGGACAAAATATTACTCCACCAGGATGGACTTTCCTTTACCCGAAGAAGAAATAGAACCTTTCCAGGCTGAAAGGATGGAAGCCGACTATCTGCCGCCTGAGGAAGTATCTAAAAAACTTGCCGAATTTGACGCAAGGATAGAAGAATTGAGGAAAGAAAAAGAAGAAAACGAGCGGAGAAAGGCAAAACAAACGCCACAGAGAAGATATGACGAACTCTTCCTTGATTTTGAAGACGACATATTAAATAGATTGGGCTGGGAGACGTATGCCGTTACTCTTAAAGACGCGATAGTGTGCGGTAAAATCAGAGAAAAACAGGATATAAACGCCCGGCTTGACTTACTCTTTGACAGGGCTTTCCATTGGGGCGTGAGGTGGGATTCATGCACAAAGGTTCTCATTGCCGCGCTTCAATATGGGCTTATAAAAGATAAAGAAGACCTCTTTGTATATCTTGATAACTACATAAGATCCGGCTACAGGGATGAACTGGAGGGCATTCTTAGGGAGGCGATGAAAAACGGGGTGGTAACAGAAGCCTCTGACTTAGAGAAAGCCACAAAGTCCATTATAGAACTTGAGCGCGTATATCCTTACAGAGCGATAATGAGAGAGGCGATACGCCTTGATATCATAAAAGAAACAAGCGACATGGAACCATTC
>JAFGLX010000008.1 GCA_016927795.1 Candidatus Omnitrophota bacterium | reverse complement strand
GGCGCATACTATCGTTGTGTCCTTATATTCGGGATGAATTTTCGGTTTCATACAACCTCCTCTTTGCGTTTGTTGTTTTACTTACTCAAATTTTTAAGGAATTCCTTATTGCTTTTGGTCTTTTTTAGCTTCTCCAGCAAAAGCTCCATCGCCTCTACGGAGTTAAGGTCGGTAAGGGCTTTCCGCATGAGCCATATCTTTTGAAGCTCGTCTTCTTCCACCAGAAGTTCTTCCTTTCTTGTGTTTGATTTCTTGATGTCTATGGCGGGATAAATTCTTCTCTGAAAAAGGCTTCTGTCAAGTTGAAGCTCCATGTTTCCCGTTCCCTTAAACTCTTCGAATATTACCTCGTCCATCCTGGAGCCTGTTTCCACAAGCGCGGTGGATATGATTGTAAGTGACCCGCCTTCCTCGATGTTTCTGGCCGCCCCAAAGAAGCGTTTTGGTTTATGCAACGCGTTGGAATCCACGCCGCCCGAAAGTATTTTTCCAGAATGCGGCATCACGGCATTATATGCCCTTGCCAGTCTCGTTATGGAGTCAAGAAGTATCACGACATCCTTCCTGTGCTCCACGAGTCTTTTGGATTTTTCCAGGACTATCTCGGCTACCTGTATATGTCTTTCCGCAGGCTCGTCGAAGGTGGAGCTTATGACCTCCCCCTTTACCGACCTCATCATGTCTGTTACTTCCTCCGGACGTTCGTCTATCAAAAGCACGATTAATATGGCATCGGGGTAGTTTGAGGTAATGCTGTTTGCGAATTTTTGAAGAAGCACTGTTTTCCCGCTGTATGGCTGAGCGACAATCATCCCGCGCTGCCCCTTACCTACCGGAGTTAGAAGGTCCATAACCCTGGTAGAGGTTTCCTGGGGAGTCGTTTCAAGCACAAATCTCTCGTTCGGGTAAAGAGGCGTCAGGTTGTCAAAAAGTATCTTATCTTTTGCCTTGTCCGGGTTCTCAAAGTTTACCGCCTCAACCTTCAAAAGCGCAAAATATCTCTCACCCTCTTTGGGCGGCCTTATCTGGCCACTTACGGTGTCACCCGTGCGAAGGCTGAATTTGCGTATCTGCGACGGCGATATGTATATGTCGTCCGGACACGGGAGGTAATTATATTTCGGGCTTCGCAGGAATCCGAATCCGTCCGGTAGGACTTCCAGCACCCCTTCGCCGAAAATTAAACCCTCTTTCTCGGTCTTTGCCTGCAACACCTTGAAAATGAGGTCTTGTTTTTTCATGCCGCTTAAGCCGTTAATCTTAAGGCTTCTGGCTATTTTTGTCAATTCGGGCATGCTCATCTCCTTCAGCTTTTCAATGTTTATATTATCCATTTTTTCCTCCCGTAATTTTTGCCCATATTGCTTTTACCGCTTTTCGCGTCTCGTTTTTTGAACTATCGTTATCTATTATAAAGTCCGCATACTTTATTTTCTTGTCCAGTGGAATCATGAACGAACCCCTTTTTGCCATATCACTCTTTGCGAGCCCCCTCTTGTCACATCGCCGGAGTCGCCTTCTGAGGCTCGCCCTTACGACTATGACGTAGTCAACCAATCTATGAAGGCCGGACTCAAAAAGAAGCGGCGCGTCGATAACTGTCGGGCGCGTTTTTCGCTTTCGCGTTTCGCAAATTATCCTTTTTATGACCTCAGGGTGCACTATCGCCACAAGGGTTTGTAGTTTTGAGCGGTTTTTAAAAACCTCGCTTGCCAGCTTCTTTCGGTCGATTTTGCCTCGTGTAAATACGCGTTCTCCAAATTCGGCACGCACTCTTTTTATGATACGGTCATCTGTGCGGTAAAGACCGTGCACCATGGAGTCTGCGTCTATAAGACAAGCTCCCATGGCTCTAAAATATTCCGCGACCGTAGTTTTACCCGAACAGACCGGGCCTGTTACGCCTATGCACTTCACAGCCTGACCTCATCCAGCTCAAGCCAGTTGTCACCCACCTCAAGGCTTGTCACAATAGGGACTTTTAATTCCATAACGTTTTCCATCGCTTTTTTTACCGCCGCGGCGAGTTTGCGGACGGATTTTTTGTCCGTTTCAAAAACCAGCTCGTCATGTACCTGCAAAATCATCATGGCGCCCAAATCCGGCAACTCTTTATGTATTTTAATCATCGCCAGCTTTATAAGGTCCGCCGCGGACCCCTGTATGGGGGCATTTACGGCTGTGCGTTCGGCAAAATTCCTGACAGAGTTATTCGCACTGTTTATTTCGGGTATGTATCGGCGCCTGCCTAAAATTGTGGTTACAAAACCTTTTTCCCGTGCGCCTTCTATGGTTTTCTCGAGGTACTCCTTTACACCCGAATACCGTTCAAAATAAGAATCAATAAAACCTGAGGCCTCGCGGACGTCTATGCCCAGATCGCGGGAGAGACCGTAGGAACTCATTCCGTAAATAATCCCGAAATTGACCGTTTTAGCCTGCGCTCGCATCTCGGGGGTGACGTCTTTTTCGTCTACACTGTGCACAAGTGACGCAGTAAATGTGTGTATGTCTTTCTGCTCGGAGAAAGCGCGCTGCAGATTTTTGTCACACGAGAGGTGCGCCAGCATTCTCAGCTCTACCTGCGAGTAGTCTGCAGAAAGAAGTACGTGATTTTTTTTGCCGGCCACAAAGGCCTTTCGGATTTTTTTGCCCATATCTGTTTTTATCGGAATGTTCTGCAGATTAGGGTTGCTGGACGAAAGCCTTCCGGTCGCGGTTACGGTCTGGTTGAAAGACGTATGTATCCTGCCCGTTCTCTGGTTTATAAGCCCGGGCAGGCTGTCAACATAAGTGGATTTCAGTTTTGCCAATTCCCTATACCCCAATATTTCTTTCGGCAGCTCTTCTTTTTCCGCCAGGGTATTCAACACCTCTTCATTGGTAGAGGCGCCGGTCTTAGTCCTCTTTATAACGGGCATTTTCAACTTGTCAAATAATATCTTTTGAAGCTGCTTGGAAGAATTTATGTTAAACTCCTCGCCGGCCAGCCTGTATATATTTTTCTCCAGCTTTTTGATGGACTTCTGCATGTCGCGCGACAGCTCTTTGAGGTAACCGACATCTATGCTTACCCCGCACGATTCCATATCAGCCAGTATTTCTACAAGAGGCATCTCTACCTCTGAAAATAAGCTGTATAGACCGCGGTCTTTAAGCTTTTTTTCCAATACGCCGCGCAGCCTGAAAGCGGCGTCGCTATCCTCGCAACAATAATCGCAAACCCTTTCGACGGGCACCTTGTCCATCGTTATGGCTTTCACGCCTTTCCCTATCAGATCCTCAATAGGCGTGGTGGCGCGTTCCAGATGCTCCGTGGAAATATCAGAAAGGTTATGCCTGGATTTGGACGGGTCCAGAAGATAAGACGCCACCATTGTGTCAAACTCGATACCATTCACCCCGATACCTGCGTTTTTAAGAATGAGCATGTCATATTTTATGTTCTGCCCTATCTTCTTTACGCGTCCGTCTTCAAAAACGGGCTTCAGCATTTTAAAAACGTGGTCTTTCGTGGTATCGCGGAGCGCGTTAAAAGGAACATAATAAGCTTCTTTTTCCCGCCAGCAGAATGACACGCCGACAGGATCCGCTTTCATAGGGTCGTAATGCGTCGTCTCGAAATCAAACGCAAACCCCCAAGATGCGCACAGGCTGCTTACAAGCTCGGCAACACCTTTTTTAGTGTCGACCATACGATATGTTCCGGTCATAGGTTTTTTGGGAACAACTTCTTTCAACAGGTTTTTGAATTCCAGTTCTTTCAGGATTTCGGCTAACGCGTTTTCGTCCGGTTCTCTAAGTACGAGAGCGCCCGCATCTATTTCTATCGGAACATTTCGGTCAACTGTGGCGAGCTCTTTGCTCATGATAGCCATCTCTCTGGAGTCCGAGATTTTTTTTCTGCAGGATGCGCTGGTTATAAGGTCGGTATTTTCAAGAATATATTCCAGGCTTCCGAATTTTTTTATGAGTTCGATGGCTGTTTTCTCGCCTATACCAGGCACGCCGGGAATGTTATCTGACGAATCGCCCATAAGCGCCATAACGTCGGTCACCTTATCAGGACCAACGCCAAATCTATCTTTTACTTCTTTTTCGGTGCAAATCATGTTGTCCTTAAGGGGATTGTATACCTTTATGTGCGAGCCAACCAGCTGTAAGGCGTCTTTGTCGCCCGTAACGATAAATACCTCTACGTTGTCGGATTCTGCGCATTTCGTTGCCAGGGTGGCTATGATATCATCGGCCTCATATCCCTCCATTTCGTATATCGGGATATTGTGCGCTTTAACAAGTTTTTTTATATAGGGTAATTGGCTTACAAGGTCATCCGGCATGGGTTTTCTCTGTATTTTATACTCGTTATATTTTTTGTGCCTGAAAGTAGGGGCTTTCAGGTCAAACGCCACCGCTATCATGTAAGGGTTTTCATCCTTTATAATCTTCCTTAACATGGTTATAAACCCGTAAATCGCGTTGGTCGGCTGACCTTTTGACGTAGAGAGGTGCCGTATGGCGTAATACGCCCTATAGCAAAAAGAATTGCCGTCAATCAAAAAAAATCGTTTCTTTTCGTTACAAGACACGGGTAAAATTACATTGATTTGAAAAATTCGGTTATTATATCTGACTAGGCTGGAGGTATTGCGTCGTCTCTAGCCGGCGGACCTTCGTAAGGATTTTATTGTGCATAAAGTAACACACGCCTCTCGAACTGTCAAGCTTTTTTTTAAGCGAATTCAGAATTGCGTCTTTTGAGAGGTCACCCGAATTTCTGGACTATAGGAACGATTACTGTTGCGCGTACCGGTTTCCGTAATACGGTTTAATTTGTGCGCGCGTGTAAAGCGCCTCCACTAAGATGGTTTTTTTTCGGCGTTTAATTTTTCGGCCAGCCTGTTTATCGCATCGGCAACGTCCTGCAACTCGTCACCCTTCCTAAGGTGTATCCGTTGGCTATAATCGCCTGCGACCATCCCGTCTAAAAATTTTATCATGCGGTATATCGGACCGGCTATCTTGTGTGAGGTCAGGATGCCGATTCCGGTGCATAGCATCAAAACGAAAAACAGGTTAACGGCCACTTTTATATTGACATAGTTGAATATTGCCACGAGCCTCCCCTGCGGATATACCTTTGCAAGGCTATCGCCAAGCATTGTCCAAGCGCTGTAGTATATCGTGTAACCCGAAATAGCCGCGCTTAACAATACCGCGCCCAGGATTATCCCTATATATCTCAGCTGAAATTTTTTTCTTACGAAATAACGACTTCGTTTGTACGGCTGCTTTGGCATTTTTACCCCCGTTTAATTGCGTTTCAACACGCTACACCCTGATACCTGCGTCACAGGGTGTGCCAGATAGTCAAACTTCTTCTGGCCAGAAAAACAACCTTTTTATTATCTTGTCTTTTTACGATTTTAATAGCCCTGGCAAGAGGCATATAGCGTGTCGGCGCTCCGTTTATCGCCATTATTAAATCGTCTTTTTTTAGGCCTGCCGTTTCGCAGGGCCCGCCTTCTTTTACGTCGACAAGAGTCAGTCCGTCTATAAGCATGTCGAATTTGCCGCCTATAAGACTCACATAATCCAGGGCTGCAGGAGTAAGCGCTTTATTTACGACAAATTTTCTCTCGATTTCTATTCGGATTTCCCCGGGGCCATGCTCCATCAGGAGATTTTCGATGTCCTCTTTTTTCATATAGCCGGTAAGGCGTCCCCATGCGGACACAAGGACGTCATTTTTTCGAAGCCCCGCGAGATAGGCCGGGGAGCCCTTGCGTACATCCGCTATTTTGGCGCGTCCACCGTCCATGGCTATGGTGATGCCTATTTCATCGTTCAGTTTCTTGTCCGCGCTTTCCTCTGCTTTCCCAGCGACGGCACTCTTCGTCCATTCCTCCGCGGCCTGCATCCTCTTGACGTCTTCCAGCTTGCGCTCCCTGGAACGACGGAATAGATAACCGGCCACATAATTCCTTTTTATGCTGGCAATTTCGTAATCCGGATTTACCTTCAGCGCTTTATCATAAAAAAAATAAGCTTTTTCAAGGTCGTGGCGGGCTACAAAGGCATCGCCGAGCTTGACAAGATTCTGCTCGGGCAAATCGTATACGATCTGCCGTATAGCGTCTTTCATAATCGTTTTTTCGCCTTCGTATGTTGAAAGAACGATTCTGTCGCTGTATTCTTCCACTACGATACCTTTTATCTCCTCGCCCTGCCTCATAACCACTGCATCGCCGAACGCGCCCTTTGGGGTAACTAGAACGAAAGGGCAAATAAATGTTATCGTACACAAAAAACGCTTCAAGGTACTAGCTCCCGGTTATGTTTTTAATATAAACAACAACGTGCAGAAAATAACGACTGCCGAAATCAGATAAAAGTCATAAAAATACAGAAAATCCAATAATTTATCCCATGTCGTGCCGGAGACCGCATATGTTTCACGGACGCGCCGCTTAGGGGCCCCTTCCGTTGAAAGGGTTCCGCCGGAATCGCGGGCTATTTCTTTTTTTATAGCCTCGATCTGGTCCCTGCGGAACCTTAGGAACTTACCGCCTATTTTATATGCGGGCAGGTCCCCTTTCTCCACAAATTCCGCCAATTTTTCAGGCGGTATACCAAGAATGCTGCAAGCTTCCTCTGTGGTTAAAAGTTTTTCCGGCATATTAAAAATCCGTTACTTTTGCCCATGTCTCAAATAAGGCACGCTTTGTATTCCGTCCGGCATGAAACGTTATTTTATTTTCTCGCTTGTAAGCCAGTCTTCGATTTTTGAACGCTCAAATTTCCAGAGCGACCCTTCTTTTGTGGCGGGCAGTTTACCGCTATCGGCCCATTCTACAACAACGCTTCTGTCGACCTCGAGGTAATCAGCCACCTGGTCCAAGGTCAGCATGTCGGCTGCCGAAATGGCGCTCTTGGATTCTTTTATCATATTGCAATAACCCTCCAGAACAGCGCCTTCAGATACGTGCAATATGGGAGTTTTTATGTTTCCCAGGATACGCGCCGGAGGGACAAGCCTAAGCTCTTTCTGGGCCCGTATTTCACCATTTATGCGACCAGCCACGATTATTGTTTCCCCGTCGATATTAGCCTTGACAACGGCATGCTCGCCTATTGTAAGGTTGCCTTTTGTGGAAAGCCTGCCTTCAAACTCGCCGTTAATCCTCAAGTTTACAGGGTCCTTAAAAGTCAGCGTACCCTGCATGCTGGCATCCACATCCAGAATCTTATCGTTATGTTCTTCGGTTCTTTTTCTAAGTGCCATCTTTACACCTCCATTGTTTTATTAGCCGGCTCGATGGTAAACCGGTTTTTATCAGATAAAATTTATACCCCTAAAACGCGCCTCAGAGGCGAAAGGTTAAGCGTATTTGTAAAGCGCTTCCCCCAGACCCGCTACCATAGCGGCATTATCGACGCACAGTCCGGCAGGCGGAAAAAAAAACTTATAGCCGAGCCTCTTGCAGGCGGCTTTAATTTTGCCTCTTAGGCACTTATTTGAAATAACCCCTCCTCCCAAAAAAATCTCTTTTATGCCGAATCTTTTACACGCGGTTATTATTTTTCCTGTAAGCACGTCAAAGACCGCTTCCTGGAATGACCACGAAATCCTTGCGATTTCGCGGCGTGACAATTTCTTTTCGCGGGCATAATAAAGAACGGCTGTTTTCACGCCGCTTAGGCTGAAATCCAGAGAGTTTCTGTCCAGAAAAACCCTGGGGAAATCTATAGAATTATTGTCTCTTGCCATACCGAACCGTAAGAATCTCTTGGCGTATTTTTCTATAAGCGGCCCGCCGGGATAGCCTATGCCTAATATCTTGGCGACCTTATCGAAGGCTTCGCCTACGGCGTCGTCTTTGGTGCTGCCTACTACGGAGAATTCCTTAATCGACCTGCAGATAAAAATGTTCGTGTGGCCGCCGGATACGACGACGCCTATAAACGGAAATCTTGGGGAAAATCTTTTTTTTCCGAGAAAATTTGCATATATGTGGGCGTGCAAGTGGTTTATCCCGATAAGCGGAATGTTAAGGGAGTAGCTCAGCGCCTTCGCAAACGAAAGACCCGAAAGCAGTGAACCGGGTAGCCCGGGCAATTCCGTTACCGCTACAAGCTCCACATTAACGATCGTCTTTTTTGCGTTTATCAAGGCCTTTTTGGTAACCCGGTTAATATATTCAATATGAAAACGCGAGGCTATTTCCGGAACTACGCCTCCATATTTCCGGTGAAGCGGCACACTGGAAGATACCACCCCCGACAAAACCTTACCTCTGTCAACAACAGCCGCCGCCGTTTCGTCGCAAGAAGTCTCAATGCCCAAAGTAATCATACGTTAGTATACCCTATAATCACGAAAAGATAAAGTTATTTGTACTGCCCGGCGTTCCTTATGCCTGAATAGAGGCTTCCCGATATACGAGGATGCCTCTCAATATGTCCATAGCTTCTTTAAGCTGATTGTCGTAAACGGTTTCTTTCTCCGGCTCCTCGCTTTTGTTCTCAAGTTTCTCGAATATATCAGCCTTTTTCACTTTTTCGCGTGTTTCAGTTTCTTTTTTCAACGGAACTACCACATCCGGCATTATGCCTTTTTTGTCGATGCAAACGTCAGCCGGCGTGTAGTAAGCAGCCGTAGTAAGCCTTGCCGCGGAGCCGTCCCTTAGCGGAATCACGGTTTGAACAGAACCCTTGCCGAAGGTCTTTACGCCCACTATGACCCCGCGCTTGTTATCCTGTATGGCTCCTGCCAGAATTTCCGATGCGCTTGCGGACCCCTCGTTTACAAGCACAACCATCGGAAAATCGGTAAAATTCTTCTTCCCGGTAGCCCTGAAGACCTTGTTCTGCTGAGGTATGCGTCCCTTTATTGAAACCACCACCGCGTCCTTAGGAAGAAATTTTTCCGATACCTCATAGGCTACGTCCAGAAGTCCGCCGGGATTATTGCGCACATCAAGAATTAGCGCCTTCATGCCGCCATCCTGTAGAAGCTTCAAAACGCTCTGACCAAGGTCAGACGGGGTATTTTTCTGGAACTCAACAAGCTTTATATAGCCCACACTTTCATCCAGCATCTTCGCCTCTTTTATGCTTTTCAGCTTTATCACGTCTCGCACGACAGTGAAGTCCATAAGCGTTCCTTCGGATTCCCTCCATATTGTAAGCATTACGGATATCTTGGGTTTCCCTCGCAGTCTCTTTACCGCCTCTTCAATGGTTATGTTTTTGGTAATCTCGCCGTCAATTTTAACGATACTGTCCCCCGGTTTTATTCCTGCCTCGTACGCGGGCGTGCCGTCTATGGGCGCAATTACGGTCAGCACCCCTCCTTTAAGCCCTATTTCGATACCAAGGCCGCCGAACTCTCCTCTGGTTTCAATCTCCATCTCCTTGAAATTATCGGGATCCAGAAACTGGCTGTAGTCATCCAATGAGGAGAGCATTCCGCCAAGCGCGCCGTAAATAAGCTTTTTGGGCTCGGTTTCGTCCACGTAATCGGCCTGTATGATAGACAGGACATCCGAGAATAATTCAACCTGGTTATAAAGCTCTTTGTCCCTATCGCTTTTATCATCCGGGTAACAGCTCAAGAAAAATCCTCCAAATAGAACAACAAAAAAGCATATCATTATCGCTAAAATAAATCCGCGTCTTTCATGCATATGGCGTACCTCCGTTAATTAAGCGCTATCCAGTTTTTTCCCGAGAATTTCGTCCACTGCGGCTGGGTTAGCTTTCCCGCTTGTTTTTTTCATCACCTGGCCGACCAAAAACATCTTAGCGTTTTTTTTGCCCTTTTTAAAATCCTCGACCGACTTGGGGTTCTCTTTGAGAACATCATCGATAACAAGCTCAAGTCTTCCGCTGTCTTTTATCTGTTTTAGCCCCTTATCGGTCACTAACTTTTGCGGGGAGACGCCCTTAGCAAACGCCTCTTCCAGTATTCCTTTTGCCATTTTCCCGGATATCTCTTCGGAGTCTATCAAAATCAATAATTCCGCGAGATGGGCCGGCGTAAATAAAGCATTTTCCAACAAAAGCTTTTTTTCGTTTAATATTGACGCTACTCCACCCAAAAGCCAGTTGGCCACCGTTTTGGGATTTTTGTAAATAGAAATTGTTTTTTCAAAAAAAGCCGCAAGTTCCGCGTTTCGCACAAGAATAGCAGCCTCATATTCGCTTAGGGAATACGAGGAAACAAAACGCTCTCTTTTGGCAGCCGGCAATTCCGGAAGAGAGTTTCGTATTTCCGCGATGGTTTTCGCTTCCACTATAAACGGAACAAGGTCCGGTTCCGGGAAATAGCGGTAGTCGTGGGACTCCTCTTTTGTGCGCATGGACAGAGTTACCCCTCTCTCTTCGTTCCAGAGGCGCGTTTCCTGGGCGGGAGTTTCTCCGTTTGCCAATAAGCCGGCCTGCCTTTTAGCCTCATATGACAGAGCGTCTCTTACAGACTTAAATGAATTCATGTTCTTCAGTTCGGTTTTTACCCCCAGTTGTTTTTCTCCTTTTGCGCGCACCGATATGTTTGCATCGCAGCGCAGGCTGCCTTCCTCCATGTTACAATCTGATACCTTAAGGTACTGCAGTATTGTTTTCAGGTTTTGAAGGTAACGATCGGCTTCTTCCGGTGAGCGCATTTCAGGATCGCTCACTATTTCTAAAAGCGGTATTCCGGCCCTGTTCAGGTCAACGTAGCCGGCGCCCGCCTTATAGTCGTGTATTAGCTTGCCCGCATCTTCCTCCAGGTGCACCCGCGTTATGCCGATACGCTTTTTCCCCCCGTCTATCTCGATTTCCAGGTAGCCGTTGTAAGCAAGAGGCTTGTCGTACTGCGATATCTGGTAATTCTTCGGCAGATCCGGATAATAGTAGTTCTTCCGGTCAAACTTTATCTCTTTTTGTATTTCGCAATTTAAGGCCAGGCCGACCTTTAGCCCGAAAAGAAAAGCTTTCTCGTTAAGCACGGGCAGTACCCCCGGCATGCCGAGACACACTTCGCAGGTAGAGCTGTTCGGCTGCAGGCCGAATTTCGTGCTGCACGCGCAGAAGACTTTGCTATCGGTCATAAGCTGGACGTGTACCTCAAGCCCTATAACTGTCTCGTACTCTGCCATAATTCACCTTGTCGCGCCCGTAGCGATTAGTCCGAATATCAAATGTCCGGTTTCCTCTTATGAAATTCTGTATTTTGCTCAAACGCGTAAGATACGCGTAAAAGCGACTCCTCATCAAACGCTTTTGACAAAAACTGTAAGCCTATCGGGAGGCCATCAGCGCTGAAACCGCACGGTATCGATATGCCCGGTATGCCGGCCAGGTTTGCCGGTATTGTGAATATATCGGACAAATACATGCTTAACGGATTCTTCGATTTTTCTCCGATCATAAAAGCAGGCGTAGGCGATGTCGGCGTCATGATAACGTCGCACTTTTTAAAACCCTCGATAAAATCATTTTTAATAAGAGTTCTCACCTTCATCGCCTTAAGGTAGTACGCGTCATAGTAACCTGCGGATAACGCGTATGTACCCAAAAGTATCCTTCTCTTTGCCTCGTTTCCGAAACCTTCCGTACGCGTATTTGTATGCATGTCGACAATATTGTCTCCCCGGCTTCTTGCGCCATACTCGTCTCCGTCAAAACGTGCGAGATTGGAACTCGCCTCGGCAGGGGCGATTATGTAATAACAGCTTAGGGCGTATTTCGTGTGCGGCAGGCTGATGTCTACAAGCGCTGCCCCAAGGTCTTTTAAGATTTTTTTTGATTTCTCGATGGCGCTTTTGACGTCTTTATCGAGCCCCTCCGGAGGAAAATATTCTTTCGGTATGCCGATTCTCATTCCGGTCGCGTCATTTACGAGGGACTTGGTAAAATCCGGCACGGGTATATCAACGGAGGTCGAATCCCTGTTGTCATATCCGGAGATTAAGCCCAGAAGAAACGCGCAATCGCTTACATTCGATGTGATCGGCCCTATCTGGTCTAGGCTTGAGGCGAAAGCTATTAACCCATACCGCGATACCCTGCCATAAGTCGGTTTCAT
>JAFGLX010000090.1 GCA_016927795.1 Candidatus Omnitrophota bacterium | reverse complement strand
GATACGGCATGGCCTCCAAGATATTTGTCGACGTCACCCGTTGAAAGCATGACTAAGGTAATTTTTGATACGGATACGAAACAAACGTATCCGTGTCAATCCGTGTATCAAATCCGCGTTAATCCGTGTCTGGAATTTGTGTATATTCGTGTGTCAAAATGAAACTGAATAAAATTTTGTTAGTAGGAAACCCGAACGTAGGAAAAAGCGCGTTTTTCTCAAGGCTTACCGGCGCAAAAGTCGCCATATCAAACTACCCGGGCACAACTGTCAGTTTTACCCAGGGATATCTTAAAGTAAACGATTCCATCCCCGCCATTATAGACATACCCGGCATATACAGCCTTAAACCGACATCAAAAGCCGAGGAAGTCGCGGTTGATATGATTAAAGAAGGGGACTTAATCATAAATGTTTTGGACGCCACCAACCTGGAAAGAAACCTTTTTCTTACACTTAGCCTTATGGAGAAGGATACGCCTGTCATAGTGGCGCTTAATATTTGGGACGAGACGAAACACAAGGGCATAGAAATAGACGTCAAAAAACTGGAAAAAGCCCTCGGCGTACCCGTTATACCTACCTGCGCCCTGACGGGAGAAGGAATAAAAGAGCTGGTGAGCCACGTGCATAAAGTGAAACCGAGAAAGGCTCAACACCTCTCCGACGAAAGTAAATGGAAGTATATAGGGGAAATAGTAAATGACGTGCAGAAACTGCACCACAGGCACCATACATTATTGGAGAGGCTGGAGGATATAAGCATAAAACCCATCTCAGGCATGTTGCTCGCGGCGCTTATTATTTTCTGTGCCTTCTGGGTAGTGCGTTACGTGGCGGAGAGCACAATTACCTACATAGCCACGCCGTTTTTCGAAAATATATGGACGCCTCTCATGCTTAAATTATCCGCTTTACTTGGGGGTGGTGGATTTATCCATGATATAATCATAGGCAAGGTGGTGAACGGCGGGATAGATTACACACAGTCTATGGGGCTTTTTACAACCGCTCTTTTTGTTCCCATAGGCATGGTGCTTCCTTATATTATAAGTTTTTATTTTGTTCTCGGCATTCTGGAAGATTTTGGCTATCTTCCGAGACTCGCGGTACTTGTCGACAAGTTTATGCATTATCTTGGCCTGCACGGTTACGCTATTATCCCGTTTATTTTAGGATTGGGTTGTAACGTACCCGGTGTTTTAGCCATACGCCTTTTGGAAGTTAGGCGCGAGAAATTCATCGCTTCCACGCTCATGGCCGTAGCCGTACCGTGCATGGCGCAGATTGCCATGATAGTGGGACTCGTAGGGGAGAGGGGTGGCATATACGTAACTTTGATATTTTCGGTTTTACTGGTCGTTCTTGTCGTTAAAGGAATAATTCTCAATAGGGTCCTGGACGGAAAGAGCCCCGAAATTCTGGTGGAAATACCTCCTTACAGGATACCACATTTACCGTCCGTATTAAAAAAATTGTGGATGCGCGTATCCAGTTTTTTCAAAGAAGCCATACCGTACGTTTTTATAGGCATCCTTATCGTTAACATTTTATACGTTCTGCATGTTATTGATTTTATGTCTAACATATTTTCTCTGGTTTTAGTTAATGTATGGGGACTTCCTAAGGAAGCGATAGCGGCTCTCTTGGTAGGCTTTTTGAGAAAAGATGTAGCGATAGGCATGCTCGGCACTCTCGGTCTCACTACTAAACAGCTTGTTATCGGTAGTACAGTTTTGGCTATCTATTTCCCCTGTGTAGCGACTTTTATAATGCTTGTTAAAGAATTAGGCTTGAAAGATATGTTTAAGGCCGTATGCATAATGATTTTCGTTGCCGTAGTGGTCGGCGGCTTGCTTAATCTTTTTCTTAGTTTTTGACCTCATTCCACCTCGTAGGTGGACATGCATGTCCACCTACGAGGTGGAATAGGGCAAGTATAGATTTGCGTACCTATCCAACAAGATTTTTCCGTGATTCTATGGGAACCGTGCATACAGAGATAGAGTAAGATTTATTAGCAATAAAAGTTCATTAATAATGGTTATTATGGTTCGCGTGCCTGTAGCTCAGCCCGGATAGAGCAACGGCCTACGAAGCCGTGTGTCGGAGGTTCAAATCCTCCCAGGCACGCCACTTTTTTTAATCTATGTATACCATAGAATCACGGAAAAATCTTGTTGGACGAAGCAAAAGGTCGGAGGTTCAAATCCTACGAGGTATGCGATATGCTAAGCTTGTAAAGGAGGATTTGAAGCGAGCGAGGGGCTCTGCGGAAATCTTTGATTTCCACAGGATCGTCCCCATACAATCTTTCAGATTGTGTGGGAAGTCTACGCAGGCGCGCTCCGCCGCGCCGTAGTAGGCAAATCCTCCCAGGCAGGCTACTATAAACGAAATAAACATGCAAACTAAACACGAAATATATATGGGTAAAGCACTAATGGAGGCGGAAATAGCCTTTGAGAAAGACGAGGTGCCGGTAGGCGCCGTTATTGTTTACGAAGACCAGGTAATAGCCCGCGCGCATAACCAGATAAAGACGTTGAAAGACCCCACTGCCCATGCGGAAATGATAGCGATAACGCAGGCATCCACATACCTTAAGAATGAGAGATTGAAAGACTGTGACGTGTATGTTACAATAGAGCCCTGCCCGATGTGCGCGGGAGCTATGGTTTTAGCCAGGATACGTAATCTGTATTACGCCGCCCGCGACCCGAAATCAGGCGCAGCAGGCTCGGTTATGAACATTTTACAGAATAACAGCCTGAATCATAAGGTAAAAATAATACCCGGGATCTTAAAAGACCAATCAAGCTCTTTTATACAGGAATTTTTCAGGAAAAAACGTGCAAATGCAAGAAATTAAATTAAATTCAAGGGTGAAATTTACGAAAAACGGCCAGAATCGGAAAATATCTAATATTTTTTGCTGAAAAAACAGGAAGATGTTAAGGAAGGGTGCGTGAGTGGTTGAAACGTGCGGCTTGCTAAGCCGTTGTACTGCTTATAGCGGTACCGAGGGTTCGAATCCCTCCCCTTCCGCCATTTTTGCCTTAGTTTAACGCTGGCAAAAATGGCAGAGCAATTGAGCAACAGAAAATAGAACAATAGACAAGAGGCTCAATTGCGGTCTAATGTTCTATTGTTCTATTGCTCTAAAGAAGTTGATTTATGCCGTTCATGTTTGAAAATCTCGATGTCTATAAGAAAGTCATTGATATAGCAGATGAGCTAAGCGCTATTGCTGAGTCATTTCCTAAAGGTAATTACTATTTATCAGACCAGCTAAACCGTGCAGCCTTATCCATGGCAACAAACATAGCCGAGGGTAACGGTAGATACCATAAAGCCGACAGAATTAATTTCTTTCGCATTGCTCGTGGTTCTGCTTTTGAGTGTGTACCGATTTTAGAATTGTGTAAACGTAAAAAATTAATTAAAGAAGAAGGCGCTAAAGCATACAAAGATAGATTGAACGAAATATCCAAAATGCTATCCGGTTTGATTAACTATTAAGCTAGTGCTTGTGAGGGAGGCACATAGCATTTCTGTTTGGATACGTTTACAAATTACCATTAAAAATTTCCAAAACCCTTAACAAAGCTTGGTTAGGACTGGAGAAGGTGTAAGAAGTGTCATACCTTTCGCTTGCGAGAAAATACAGGCCGCAGAATTTTGATGAGATAATAGGCCAGGAGCACGTGGCCACGACACTGAAAAACGCCATAAAGATGGAGAGGGTCGCTCACGCGTATCTTTTCGCCGGCCCGCGCGGAGTAGGCAAAACTTCTACCGCGAGGATCCTCGCCAAGAGCCTTAACTGCGAGAAAAAATCCGGAACCGCCCCCTGCGACAGGTGCGTTTCATGCAAAGAAATACAGCAGGCGATAAGCATGGATGTCTTTGAGATAGACGGCGCCTCAAACCGGGGCATAGATGAGATACGGAACCTCAAAGAAAACGTAAAGTTTTCGCCGCTACATGGTAAATTCAGAATATATATAATAGATGAAGTCCACATGCTTACGCAGGAAGCGTTTAACGCGCTTTTAAAAACCCTGGAAGAGCCGCCTCTCCATGTCAAATTTATTTTTGCCACCACAAAACCCTATAAGGTATTGCCCACTATAATATCAAGGTGCCAGCGCTTTGATTTCAGGAGGATACCCGTATCCAGCATAGCGGATAAGCTTAAGGACATCATAAAAAAGGAAAACCTGAAAGTACAGGATGAGGCGATTTTTCTAATAGCCAAAGCGGCTGACGGCAGCATGAGAGACGCCGAGGTAATACTTGACCAGCTCCTGTCGTTTGCAAAAGGAAAGATAGCCCCCTCCGACGTGACCGAAGCCCTGGGCCTTATCGAGAATGAGCTTCTTTTCGGGATAGCCGATTGCCTCCTTGCGAACGACAAGGGAAAAATCTTAGATATTATAAATACGCTTATAAGTAACGGCAAAGACCCTGTTTTTGTCACTTCGGGAATTATAGAGCATTTCAGGAATGTGCTTGTCGCGAAAATAAGCGGCGAGGAAGGGCTGGACTATACCGCCATTTCAAAAGACGACTATCCGAAACTCACCGAACAGGGCCGGAAGTTTTCGGTGGATGAGATTTTATACATTACCTATACGTTGTCGGCCGCCATGGATTTAATGAGAAAAACGAGCCTCGCGCAGATTCCGCTTGAGATAGCGCTTGTAAAGCTTGCCGAAAGGGGAAAACTTACCACGCTAAAGGAAGCCCTGGATAGAATATCCGCAATAGAGAATGGTTTATCAAAGACACGCGTTAGCGGACCGGTGAGGACGGATAATAACATCCCCACCCCGGATATGCGCATGGCGGCGCCTCCGGCGAACCTCAGTCACGGTGACATAGAAGACCAACCGGTGCCTTATGCCGGGCCGGCCGTAGCCAAGGACGAGATCCTGGCAGAGAAGGACATACTGCTTTTACAGAAAATCAGGGAATTGTGGCCGAAAATCCTCCAGCTTATAAAAAGCAAAAAGATGTCGCTCGGCACGTTTTTATACGAAGGCGAACTTTTAAAGGCCGACAGAAACGTCCTTACCATAGGTTTCACCAAGAATAATCTCTTGCACAAAGAAACTTTGGAAATGAACACAAACAAAAAATTCGTGGAGGAAATTATCTGTAACGTCGTAGGCGATAACATCGCGCTGAACCTCGAGGTTGTAGAGAACCTCGAAACCAAAGAAAAAGAGCCTTTACCCGACGGAGGAAATACGGCGAGGGAATTCCAGAGCGCCGGCAATAACAAGATAGAGCCCATAGTGGAATCAGCTCTTGATATTTTTGACGGAAGAATCGTGGATGTGATAGAGCGTAAAGCGGAGGAGAAGAAATGAGAAAACGCTCCGCGACCCGCGCGGAAGGAGCGTGCCATACATGAAAGGGTTACCGGATTCGATGCGCGCCTTGATAGCGGAATTCGCCAAAATGCCCGGCATAGGGCTCAAGTCGGCGCAGAGACTCGCCTTTTATGTTTTGACTAAATCTCCGGATGAGGCAAAGAAGCTTTCCGAGGCAATACTTAAACTCAAGAACACCGTAAAATTCTGCAGGATATGCAATAACCTTAGCGATGGCGATATCTGCGACATATGCTCAAATCCGGCGAGGGACAAGAGCGTACTTTGCGTGGTGGAGAAGCCAAGCGACGTGGTGTCAGTGGAAAAAATGGGGCACTTTAACGGAATATACCACGTATTGCTCGGGTCATTGTCACCCCTTGACGGAGTGGGCCCGGATGACCTGAAGATAGACGAACTTACAAAAAGGATAAAAAAGGAAAAAATAAAAGAGGTTATAATAGCCACCGATTCCAATACCGAAGGTGATGCTACGGCCCTCTATCTTATAAGACTGCTTAAACCGCTCGGTGTAAAGTTATACAGAATCTCCTACGGGATACCCGTAGGCTCTAACCTGGAGTACGCCGACCAGGCGACGCTCTATAGGGCCTTTGAGGGAAAAAAAGAGGTCTAAAACACGCCTGCGCCCGCCGTGTATTACTTCACGGTTATGATAACAATTTTTAGCGGACTAAACATAGTCGAAAATCACAATGCCCAAATCCGAATGACGAATAAATGCCAAAATCCCAAGCCCCAATTCGGTCATTTGTTAATTGGGATTTCATCTGTTATTTGAATTCGGTCATTTGTCATTTTCTGCCGGAGCTATATCAGGCAGGCGCGTAAATTGTGTGAATAAGAAAAAGCCCGGGAATGTTTGACTTGACAGAGGCCGGGAATTAGTGTAAATTTATAGCAAACCTATCAGATAACAAAGGGGGATAAAATGGGTATAGTCCAAGCCATTAAGAAGGGATTTACGTTAAGCGGCAAATTTATGAATGTTATTTTTATATTCTTTGTTTTTAATGCTGTCATGGGGCTCATAAGTCTGCCTATTACGAAGCCGGAAAACGTCGGGAACCCATCAATTGCAGGCATCTCCTTAATTCTAAGCGTAATATTCTTCGTTGTATTCATATTTTTACAGGGGGCCACGCTCGGCCTTGTAAGAGACGTGCATAAAACCGGTTCTTTCAATATTTCAAATTTTGTGCCCTACGGCAAGAAATACTATGTAAAAATCCTCGGGCTTCTACTTATCTCTATCCTTATAGCGGCGGTGCTTGTGCTCATTTTAGGCCTTCTCGGAAGCGGCGTAATAACCCTCTTTAACAACAACTTTACGAAAATTCTGGTGGGCGT
>JAFGLX010000089.1 GCA_016927795.1 Candidatus Omnitrophota bacterium | reverse complement strand
TTTGATTACCACCAACAAGCAAATGCATGTAAAACTATAACTCGCTTAACAGAAGACATTAGAAGATTAATTAGATTAAAAATGAAACTTGAAAAAGAGGCAAACAAGACAAAAGATGCAGAACTCGAGCAGTAATCAGAAACTGCTTAACATAGAAGAACTTTCTGTTTTTTTAGGTATCAAAAAGTCAACACTTTATACTTGGATACACGAAAAGCGAATTGAATATATAAAAGTAGGGCGTCTGGTTAAATTCGATAAGCACAAAATAAACGCTTGGCTCGAAAAACATACACATAAAGAGAAGTCGATATAATGTATTGACAAAGTGGTGACGTAGTAATATAATAACCGTATATGGAAACACTTATAAAGAAGCGAAAGAAGAGAGATGGAGTCTTTAAGCAAGGTAAGGTCTGGTATATAGATTATTACTTTGGCAGTAGGCGCATACGCAAGGCCATAGGACCAAGTAAGCGTACAGCGACAAACGCACTTCGTAAGATCAAGGTCGAAATAGCGGAAGGCAAGTACCTTGATAAGCAGGCTATTGAAAAGATAAAATTCTCTGATTTCGCAGAGCAGTACTTAGGGCTTTACTGTAAACATAATCATAAACCCGGCTCTTTCAAGAAAGACATAAACGCAGCTAATATATTAAAGCGTTATTTTGGCGATAAATATATAGATGAGATATCTACATTTCAGATAGAGCGATTTAAAGCGGAATTCATAAAGACTGTTAAGCCGGCTACAGTTAATAGGCGCATAGCGTTTCTCAAGGCCATGTTAAACAGAGCTATTGAATGGGAAAAGCTTAAAGAAAATCCAGCACGCAAAGTAAAGTTATTTAGAGAGAATAATAAAAGAACACGCTTTCTTGAGCGTGAAGAAATAAAGAAACTGATAGATAACGCAGACGGTTATATAAAGAATATACTTATTATAGCTATAAACACAGGCATGCGTAGAGGTGAGATATTAAAGCTTAAATGGCGTGATATAGATTTCAAAAATAGCCTGATATATTTGAACGACACAAAGAACAGCGAATCAAGACAGGTACCTATAAATGACGCTGTAAAATCAGCCCTTATAAGTACTGAGAAAAACACAGAAAGCCCTTATATCTTTTGCAAACCGAATGGCCAGCCACGCTTTGATATAAGAAAATCATTCTTGCAAGCACAAAAGAAATCTGGTATACTGAATTTTCGATTTCATGACCTAAGGCACACTTTCGCTTCACAGCTAGTTATGGCAGGCATTGATCTTAATACTGTGAGAGAGCTTTTAGGTCATAAAAGCATACAGATGACACAGCGTTATAGTCACCTGTCTCCGCTTCATAAACAGCGTGCTGTAAGCATCTTAGACAGTAGATTAGACATAATACAGACATACGACAAAAAAGACACGATTTTTGAAAATCTTGACTTTGAGCATAACTCATTGAAAAATCAAGAGTTAGTAAATACTCGGGGCCATAGCTCAATTGGTTAGAGCATCTGACTCATAATCAGAGGGTTCATGGTTCAAGTCCATGTGGCCCCACTCTCTATACAGATTTGGTTTAAGAGAAAAAAGGGTGGAATGTGCTTTTTTCTCTTCAACCGCGCACTTACCTTCGGTAAGCGGCAGGCAGGCGCCCAAATCTATTCAAAGGGGGAACCAGAGGTTCCCCCTTTGACGTCCCGCCCTTTTACGAAAAGAGCGGGACTGTTACACCCTCCCGGTAGTTTTTATAGCACACGAATACTTTGCTTTTCGGCGTTATTATGATATAATATTTCGCTTAAAGGGCACATGGCTTAGTTGGCTAAAGCGCTGCCCTCACATGGCAGAGATCGAAGGTTCGAATCCTTCTGTGCCCACCACTCGTGTATATACGAAGCGCGAAACTCGGTGAGGATTCGAAGCGAGCCCTGCAGAAATCTGCAAGAGATATATTTTGAGGCAGATTTCTACAGGACAGTCCTAATATAATCCTGACATAGTCAGGATTGTGTAGGGCACCCGCCGAGCGAATAGCGAGGAAGAGGCCGTAAGTCGAAGACCGGCCGGAAGGGCGCGAGGGGAGATTACGCAGGCGCGCACCGCGCGCCGAAGTAATCGAATCCTTCTGTGCCCACGCTCTAAATGCTTTGGCCTACGCGATTTTATTGTGGATATAAAATCACTTCGACCGCTAAAGCGGGCTTGCGCCCAAAGCATGTCAAAGGGAAACCTAAGGTTTCCTACACAATCTTGGCCTGCGCGATAGCGCGTGCCAAGATTGTAATAGGACAATCCTGTAAAATCCTACGGATTTTATAGGGTCCCTTATGATGTCCCGCCTTTTTATAAAAAAGGCGCGACTGTATCCTTTCCTAATAGGATACTTATTTGTGATAATAGCTATATTTAAGACAAAACCTAACGGTTTTTCTTAAAATCTTTTTTCCATAAGATGATGTTTTGCGCGCAGGATTAGCGCGAGAACGCGTTGTATTTAAAACAAATAAATTTTTATGGCTATTGCGAATGTTGAAGAACAGATAAAGATGCTTATCGAGCTGCAGGAGCTCGACAGGGAGATATTTAACAGAAAACGGGCGCTTGAAATTATACCCGAGAAGATAAAAGAGTTGGATGCCATGATGGATAGCAAAACGAACGCCATGAAAAACCTCGATGAAGAATATAAAAAGATACAGCTCAAACGCAAGGAAAAAGAGGTGGAACTCGATTCGAAAGAGCAGTCAATAAAGAAATACCAGTCACAGCTTTACCAGGTTAAGACAAACAAGGAATATTCCTCTCTTGAGAAGGAGATAGCGAGCATAAAAGCCGATAATTCGCTCCTTGAAGAGGAAATCATAACACTTCTCGACAATGCCGAGGGGATACAAAAGGAAATTGCCAAAGAAAAAGCGATTTTTGAGGAAGAGAAGAAAAAGATAGACGGCCAGAAGAGGGAAGTGGAAGAGGAGAAAAAAACGGCAGAGGCGGAACTGAAAGGCCTTAACGGCAAACGCGAGGAATTTACCGCACGGATAGATAAGAACATACTGGCAAAGTACGAGAGGATACTGCATAACAAGGACGGTCTTGCCATGGTCCCGATTGTGGAGGGTGCCTGCGGGGGGTGCAACATGAACCTTCCGCCACAGGTTGTGAACGAGACGCAGCTTAAAAAGGATTTTACTTTTTGCGGTAACTGCGCCAGGATGCTTTACGTTACCGAATGAAAAACTTATCAATATATGTAGATGGTGGCTCAAGAGGCAATCCCGGGCCGTCCGGCATTGGGGTTGTAATACTGGACTCAAAAGGCAAAAAAGTAAAAGAGTTCAAAAAATACATAGGCATTTCCACCAATAACGTCGCCGAATACAACGCCGTTATATACGGCCTACAGGAGGCATTGATTGAAAAGGCGGAGAGCGTCACCCTCTACATGGACAGCGAGCTTGTCGTTCAGCAGCTTAATGGTGATTACAGAGTAAAAAGTAATGAGCTTAAACCATTATTCGAACAGGCCCTTCACCTTATGTCCGGGTTTAAGAAAATTGAAATAACGCATATTCCCCGCGAGAAGAACAGCGAGGCCGACAAGCTTGTCAACAAGGCTATAAACCTCGGTGGATTGCTATAGGCTGCGTTTAGCGTCCACAGAAAGACTGCTATTTGATCATTCTAAGCGGAACGGATCGGGTGGCCGCTTCTGTCAGCTTAGCTGACAGGGGAGGAAAGTCCGAGCTCCGGAGAGCGGCGTAACGGCTAACGGCCGTCCACCGTGCCTTCGTCAAAAACACGGGCAGGGTGAGGATAATCCCGAATGCGAATTTTTTACTTCGGGATCCCGGAGGGCTTCCTTATCGGAAGTTTTTCGGGAGAGTCACAGAGACGAGTAAATACCCGGATTTTCACGGATGTTTGTATCCGTTAAATCCGTGTATGGACGTGAAACGGGACAATCTCTACGCGGAGCAAGGCCAAATAAATCCCGATTAAGGAGTTGCTCGCTCCTATCGTGTTTTATCGATATCGGGATGGGTAGGCTGCTAGAGGTTGCCAGCAATGACAACCCAAGACAGATGGTCACCGTTGGGCATGCAATTTACGCTGGCTTTACGGAGGCCGCAAGGCCTCCTTAAAAGGCCTCCGTAAATTGTTAGCGCATTCACAGAACTCGGCTTACAGGTCCGTTCCGCCACTTTTTTTACTACCAAACAACTCTCAAAAGTACTCCTAATTAATCCCCCTCGGATAAGAAGAGTTTTGGAAGAGGGAGGCTCTACTTTATTCTTTGCCCCGTTTCAAATGGCTGAAACAAACTTGCGCGGCTTCAGCCACTTGGAACGGGGTTTACTTTTTCCTCCACAGCTTATCTCTCAATAGGTTGCGAAAGAAATCAAGATAAAATACTATATATTGTGTAACCGAAAAGCCGGCTAAAAAGCTTTAAAAAGTTTGCTTTTCTGTCTTGACAAAGCATGGGGCATGGGGTATATTTTCTTGTAGAAGTGGCGCAAAGTGGAGTAAAGTGGAGTACATATGTTTTACGGTGAATACGAACATACGTTAGACAAAAAAGGCAGAATAATAATCCCCTCCGATTTCAGGGAGGCAAGTAAGGCTAACTACGTAGAGAAATTTTTCATAACAAGGGGATTGGACGTCTGTCTTTTTATGTTTCCAGAAGACGAATGGAAGCAGCAGGAAGCTAAATTCAAAAACCTTTCATTTACAAAGCGCGAGACGCGCAAATTTAACAGGCTGTTTTTCTCCGGCGCCGTAGTCGCGGTGCCCGACAAGCAGGGGAGGATTCTCATACCTTCATATCTTAAAAGTTACGCGGAAATAAAACGCGAGATTATGTTCGTGGGCGTTTCAAACAGGATTGAGATATGGGGTAAGGATAAGTGGGAGGAGTTTTACCGCACCTCCAAGGAATCGTTTGAGGACATAGCCGAAAGGCTCATAGATTTATAAAAGAGAAAGCGAGGTGAATTATGTTTGCATTTGCTACCGTAAGAAAAATAGGCGAGGGGAACTATCTTAACGACGACGTTTTTATATTGGAAAGGGTGAGAAAAGAAAGAGCCCTTAACACAGTGTGCTCGAAAGCGAAAAGCGCCAGAAACAGGATAAGAACAGCGATTAAAAATGGAAAAACCGGCTCTTCATAAACCTGTAATGGTTGATGAGGTGCTGGAATTTTTGTCTCCGCGGCGCGGAGACAAAGTTTTAGACGCGACCATAGGTTGCGGCGGCCACGCGGAAAGTATTTTACAGAGGATCCAACCCAGCGGAATTTTGGTCGGAATAGACCGTGACCAAAGCTCACTAAAAATAGCAAAAGAAAGACTTAAGGATTTTGATAAATTGTGCAGGTTCGCGCACGCTAATTTCAGCGGCCTTGATGCGGTTTTATCGGACTTGGGCATGGACGCGATAGACGCGGCGCTCTTTGATTTGGGCATTTCCAGCTTTCAGCTGGACGACCCCTTAAGGGGGTTTAGTTTTGAGAAAGACGGCGTTCTTGACATGAGAATGGACCCCTCGGAAAGTACGCGCGCCTCAGACCTGGTAAACAGGCTGAGCCGAGATGAACTCGCGGGGATAATAAGGGATTTCGGCGAGGAGCGATACGCCGGGCGGATAGCCGCGGCGATAGTCGAAAGAAGAAAAAAAGAGCCCATAAAGACGACCGTCGACCTGGCAGGTATCGTAAAGCGGGCTGTAGGCAGAAAATACGCCGGCCAGAGATTGCACCCCGCGACAAGAACCTTCCAGGGCATACGAATCGCCCTCAACAGGGAGCTTGAGAATATAGAAACGGCCATGGATAAGATTACGGGGTTTTTAGGCGCCGGCGGCAGGCTCTGCGTGATATCATTTCATTCGCTTGAGGACAGGATAATAAAAAACAAGTTCCGGGAATTTGAAAAAATGGGTTTAGGAAATATAATGACGAAAAAGCCGGTCAGGCCGGCTGACAACGAGACGGAAACCAACCCGCGCTCCCGTAGTGCTAAATTAAGGGCATTCACCGTACTGGGACGGCAGGGCTAAGGGGCTCCATATATACGGAAGAAAGGCCGGATATTCAAAGTCAATAAGATGATAAAAACAAGTTTCTTCAGAGTGATTCTTGTGGTTTTTCTGTGTTCGGCGTTCGCGCTTTGTTATGTGCATCAACAAACGGAGATAATTAAAGCCGGATTTCAGATAAATAGCAAGCGACACGAAATTTCCTTCCTCCTTGACCAATACAGGTCTTTGGTATATAATCTTTCCAGACTTGAGTCTCCCGGAAAAATCAAGGAGACTTTGTGCGTGAATGAAATTACTCTTTGCATGCCAAAAATGGAGAACATACACCGGGTAGAGGGCATGAGCGCGGCATACAGGGGGGAGAATCACGCGCCGGATACCAAAGAAACTTTATTGGCATTTATATTTGACCGCTTTTCTACGAAAGCAGAAGCTAAGGTTGTGGACAATAAAGGCGGTTTCTAGGCCTGTAAAACCACACTCCGTAGTTTAACACCCTTCTAACAGTGCATACTAATTTTAGAAGAACGCGCCATCTTTTTGTGTTTGTTTCATTCCTCGCTATTTTTGTCGCCCTTTTCACCCGCCTTTTATATATCCAAATTATACGATATAAGTTTTTATCCGATATGGCGGCGCGTCAGCACAAGATTTTTATCAAGCTGGAGCCGCGCAGGGGAAACATATATGACAGGCTGATGAGGGTCCTCGCGGTCTATCTGGACACCCCTTCCGTATACGCCGTACCGAAAGAGATAACGGATAAGGAAGGCGTCGCTAAAACCGCAGCGGACGCGCTTGACCTTGACCGTGACGGAGTTCTTGATAAGATAAAGCGCGACAATTATTTTGTATGGCTCAGGAGAAAGGTTGACCGCGATACCGCGGATAGGGTAAAAGGACTGGGCACCGAAGGTATATATCTAATAAACGAGCCTAAACGCTTCTATCCATGCGGTAAACTAGCCTGCCATATTATCGGGCTTACAGGCATAGATAATACGGGCCTTGAAGGCCTTGAGCTCTACTATAATAAAGAGCTCATGGGGGAGGCCGGCTGGCGTAAATCGTTCCGGGACGCCAAACAAAGGGAAATAATAAGCCTTGAGGACGGGTACCTGCCTCCGAGAGACGGTAACGGAGTAGTCCTTACGGTGGATGAGGTTATACAGCACATTATAGAGGAAGAGTCGGAAAACATAGTAAAATCCTTTCACCCGCAGGCCGTATCCGTAGTGGCTCAAAACCCCCGCACGGGCGAAATATTAGGTCTCGCCGTCTATCCGGGGTTTGACCCGAATGATACGCTCACTATTACCGCAGATTCCGCCAGAGACAGGGTAATCACGGATTCTTTCGAGCCCGGCAGCGTTTTTAAGATAGTTACAGCAAGCGCCGCGCTTGAGGAGAAAGTGGTTGATTTTGACAGCGAGTTCTTCTGTGAAAACGGTTCGTACACCATAAAGAACCGGGTGCTTCACGACCATACCCCGCATGGCAATATGAAGTTCAGCGAGATCATCGAGAAATCCAGCAATATAGGGACAGTCAAGGTAGCCGCAAAAGTAGGCAAGGCGAAGCTTTATTCCTATATAAAAAAATTTAATTTCGGAAGCACGCTTAACGTGGACTTGCCGGGAGAGACCTCGGGGATACTGCGCGATGCGGCAGGCTGGTCGTGGGTGGACATGACAACAATACCCATGGGGCAGGGTATAGCCGTTACGCCGCTTCAACTTGTAAGTTGCGTTTCCACCATCGCTAATGAAGGCGTCCTTATGAGGCCCTTTATCGCGAAACGTTTTATGAATTCCGAAGGGATTATCATACAGGAAAATAAGCCGCAGATCATACGGAGGGTCATTTCAGCCGATACAGCCGGGAAGGTGAAAGAACTGCTTCGCGGAGTTGTGGAGCGCGGAACCGGCAAACCCGCCGCTCTCAAAAATTATATTGTATGCGGCAAGACCGGAACGGCGCAAAAGGTGAGCCCGCAGGGCGGATATTACGACAACAGGTACGTATCATCATTTATAGGTTTTGCCCCGTATAATAACCCGGAGATAGCGCTTGCCGTATGCGTAGACGACCCGAAAGGCCTGCATTTCGGCAGCCAGGTAGCAGCTCCGGCATTCCGCAACATCATGGAAAAGATACTTTTGTACATGGAAGTAAAAGGCGATAAGAATGAAGCTAAAAAAACTTCTTAGTGGCATAGCCTTCAACGCGGGCGGTCCCGTGAGAAACGCGGACATAAGCTCGCTTACTTCTAATTCCGGAGAGGTAAAGAAGGGGAGTTTGTTTGTCGCCATAGACGGCGCTAACCTGGACGGCCATATGTTTGTTCGGGATGCGTTGAAACGCGGGGCGGTCGCCGCGGTGGTTGACAGGCGTAAAAAATTAAGCCCCGGCATAACGAATCTCGTAAAAGTAAGCGATACGAGAAAAGCGCTTTCTGTAGCGGCTAAAAATTTCTACGGGTCACCGTCTTCGGCAATGAAGGTTGTGGGGATAACCGGCACGAACGGCAAGACCACTATTTCGCTTTTGATAGAAAGCGTTTTTAACGCGAGCGGTGTACGCTCGGGCCTTATCGGCACAATCGAGTACAGGACAGGCAAAAGCGTTGTGCCCGCGGTACACACAACGCCGGGGGCAATAGAGCTTAACGCGTTGCTCAAAGATATGCGCAAAAACGGGATTAAGGCCGCGGTTATGGAGGTCTCAAGCCATGCGCTGGACCAGAAAAGAGCGGATGACATACTTTTTGACGCCGCGATTTTCACAAATCTTACAAGAGAGCACCTCGATTACCACAAGGACCTGAAAAGGTATTTCATGGCGAAAGCGCGTATTTTTAATAACTTAAAAAAGGGTGGATTTGCCGTAATTAACGCGGACGACAGGTACGCGCCGCGGCTTAAGAAAATGATAAAACACAAATGCCTGACATACGGCCTTGGCAAAAAAGCATGGGTAACCTGCGAAAACGTTCAGACAACGCTTGACGGGTCGAGTTTTGTGGTTAAGATGCGGGACGGTGGTACCATACCCGTAAACACAAACCTTGTGGGCGAGCATAACATTTCGAACGTGCTTGCCGCCGCGGCCTGCTGCTACGGTTTAGGCATGGGCGCGCGCGAAATAAAGCGCGGCATAGAAAATTTGAAGAGCGTCCCCGGCAGGCTGGAACCGGTTGTGTCCCGAC
>JAFGLX010000088.1 GCA_016927795.1 Candidatus Omnitrophota bacterium | reverse complement strand
CGCTCGGCCTGAAGGGGATCTCGCAATCCCTGCCGCAATCCGCGCAGATGGCTTTGTGCATGGGTCTGGACTCTTTGCGCCGGTGTTCTAAAAATTCCTGTGCCTGTTGCTGCCGGGGCGGCATAAAGGGCTGCTGCGGGATCCTGCTGAGCACTGTATCGATCTTTGCCTCAAATGAAGCGAGCTTCTGGACCAGTGTCGTAAGGAGTACCGTTATATCCTGATCGGCGGCCGCTGAGACTGAAGAATCTTTACTCTTCGTTCGTTTTTTCATAGCGCTCCTTTATGATTTTATACTATTTACCGACTTAATTTATATTTAGTCTTTGTCTCTCGTCTATTGTATCCCAGAACGGTATTTTAGGCAATCGTAAAAGCGTGTAGATAAATGGGGACAGGGAATTTCAAGGGTATTCAGGCTCGTGTCCCGGAATATCTCTTAGCTCGTGGCTCATAGTTGACAGGAAAGAGAATAGTTCTATTTTCTTTAAATAGAGACACCCTCTTTGTTCTTCGCAAAAAAGGGCTTGTTTATTTCAAGATGATAATTAAGGCTCCCGCCGTCATTAACCCAATACCCAGCCACTGATAAATGCCTAATCGTTCTCCCAAAAATAGAAGCGATAAAACTACGGCAAAAACTAAGCTCAGCTTATCAATAGGAACTACTAAAGAAGCGGGTCCTGTCTGAAGGGCGCGAAAATAGAAAAGCCATGAAAGAGCCGTTGTAAGCCCGGACAGAACAAGGAACAGCAGGCTCTGTTTTTCGATCAAAAGCGGGCTTTTCCATTCACGTCGCAGCACAATTAATACCCCTAAAAAAACAACGACCACGATCGTCCTTATGAATGTCGCTAAATTAGACGGAACATTCTTAACGCCTATTTTTGCCAATACTGCCGTCATACCTGCAAAAAGAGCGGAACCAACGGCAAATATTTTCCAATCCAGCATAATATTCTCTCTTTATTCCGGTAATCCTAATAAAATTCACTAATTTTTTTTGAACTTGAGCCGGATATTACCGCAAATCACGGTGGCGGCGCCTGTATTTCCGGCGTAGCTGATTGGCGGATTCGCCTCGTTTCGCCGCTTTGCGGCGAACGGGCGAGATCCCGCCATTTTTTTGCTCGCAAAAAAATGGCGGAGAGTAGAGGATTCGAACCTCTGGTACCACAAGGGTACAACGGTTTTCGAGACCGCCGCTTTCAACCGCTCAGCCAACTCTCCGTATCTTCCCGGTTTGGCTTCGTCGGCTTTTCCCATACAATTGTGCGGCATTGTTTTGTCAGGCACAATTGTGTGGGGCCCTGCAGAAATTACCTGAACAAAGAGATGGTAATTTCTATCAGGACTAGTCCCATACAATTGTGCGACATTGTTTTGTCAGGCACAATTGTGTGGGGCCGCTCAGCCAACTCTCCGTATATTTTTGCTTTAAAAAAATCGTACTTACTTAATTTGATTACCCCCGGCTATCTTCCCCTCTTTGCAGGGGTTATTATACCACGTTTTTCGCTTAATACATATTGGTCTCGAAATGATTTTCGCTATTTGTTATTTTAATTTATATACAACCATAAATTTAGTTTCGCCGACCTTTACGGAATAGTATTCCTCTTTATCCGGATACTCTCCCCTGGCCCATTGATATTTGCCTATTGATTTGTAATTTCCCAGAAAATAGTCCGCCTCATCGATATTTTCCGTATAGACCAACCTCTTTCTTTCTTCGCGGGGAAGGATATTAACATTATCCCACGCCGGCAGATTGGAGGTACATATGTGTATAATAGGACTCTTATCGTTTTCTAAAATATATTCCATGGCCTTTCTGAATGATAATCCCCAATAATCGAGCGTAAGCCTGTCCTTTGCCAGGGCCATCCCTCTGCCGGAAAGCGCGTTGGCGTAAACATGCTCATGCGGATGATATTTTACCATAAAGAAAAGCGTGTTCACCGCGCTATATCCTACGGTCAATATGAGGATCGCATTTATGATCTTATAGCGCCGGCCGGAATATTTAACACTGATAAATTTATATAATGCCGTTACTCCTTTCAGGCAAAATATAATATAGACCGGGTAAATAAAGTATAAATGTCGCCAGCCATTATATGACCTTTCCTTGAATATGGCCAGGAGTGTGATCGGAACAAAGAATAATACCACCGCAATTAACATGGGCCGGTTTTCATCATAACGTCTTATTAAACCTTTGAACATGGCTTTTATGGAAACAAAAACGCCCCCGAAAAAACAAAAACTATACAGTAAAGGGGTCGTGATAACTATCCATTTGAAGTAATAGTACCATGGTGATACCGGCGTAAAACAATAACGATAATGTGCCGTGTGGGAAATCGCCTTGTAAATCTTATTGAATCGATCTTCCCATAGCAAAGGCCACAAAAGAACGATCAGAACAGCAAGAAAAAGTACGTACATAATAATGCTCATGACGATCTTCTTTATTGCCGCCGCGTCTTTTCTTGATCGCATTATGTCAATCACCAAAAAGACAAGCGCTGAGAAGGGCAGAATGGCTCCTATTATGCGTATATCAATCAATATCGCGCATGCTAAAGCGCAAAAAACTGCCCTCAGGTAAGTCTTTTTTTCAAGATATCTTATAAGAGTATAAGTACTTATTATGTAAAACGCTAAAAAGGGAATATCGACCGAGTTATAAAAGGAATTGGCGAATATTCTCGGATGCAGCACCAGAAAAAGACTTCCCAGTAAAGCAATTTTCCAATTTTTAAAATAGAGATCGCACAATAAGTAAAAAAAGAATATAGCGACATAAAATATTAAAAATGTAGTTAGATGCCTCATTAAAATTATATCGCGCGAATCGGAAAGAACAAATAGCATCTTTTCGGAAAACTTCAGAAATAGTTCGAAAACCGCTCCGTGGATCATGTCATGGCCCGGCTCAATGGAGACCCTTACGTCGCTTGCCAAACCTTTCCCCAGGACAGTAAGAACATATTCGCTCCAACGGTCTCCAAAACTCTGGTTATTATATTCATCCCAATGGACCCCATAGTCATCATAGATCCTTAACCCCGTGAAAAGAAGGCCCAGGAAGAAAAGCACTACAATGATTATCTTATTTTTCTCGATTATCGTTGAGAGCGTGCCTGAAAACCTCATTTTACCTCACGAATTGTGCTCGTATACCGGACCGGTTCTTTATAAAAACCCGGGAACGGGCATCTGTTACATCACCGGTAACCCCATGCCTTTTTGCTATTATATCAACTATGTTACGACTCTGCCAGAATTAAAACCCGTAAAAATGGGTGACAGCGAACGAGTCCGCCAGTCGCGAAGCGACACCTTTAT
>JAFGLX010000087.1 GCA_016927795.1 Candidatus Omnitrophota bacterium | reverse complement strand
ATTCGGGTATTGCGATATAGACATGTTGGCGGGGCCGAGCGAGGTTGTGATTATAGCCAATAAAAATGCCGATATCCAGTATATAAAAGCCGACCTTATGGCACAGGCCGAGCACTTTAAAGGCTTGTCTATTCTGGTAACACCGTCAAAAAGAATAGTAAGCGCGGTAAAAAGGGAAGTTGACGCCGGCTACGTCATTTTGACAAAAAACATGGAAGAGGCTATAGAGGTTACCAATCGCCTGGCGCCAGAGCATTTACAGATTATGGTTAACAACCCAAGGAACGTGCTAAAAAAAATAAATAACGCAGGAGCCATTTTCATAGGGCCATATACGCCCGTGGCCGTGGGTGACTATATAGCCGGCCCCAGCCATGTTTTGCCTACGGGCGGAACCGCGAAATTTTTCTCGGGGCTTGGAATAGATAATTTTGTTAAAAGTTCCCATATCATATCCTATACGAAAAAAGCGCTTGAAGAGGTAAGAGGGGAACTTGAGAAGCTGACAACGATAGAGGGGCTCCCTAAGCACATGGATTCTGTTAGCGCGAGGTTTAGATAACGCGGATTTTGAGCACACATTAAGTACAAGGGGAGGATGTATGGCAAACAGAAGCCGCAAGAAGAGAAAAACGAAAATCAACAGAAAAACCACAGAGACGAAAATAAGTGGCGAACTTGTCGTCGACGGGGAGGGGAAAGCCGACATAAAAACAGGCATAGGATTTCTTGACCATATGCTTACCCTTTTTGCTTTTCATGGATTATTTGATTTGAAATTAAGGGTAAAAGGCGATTTAGACGTCGATATGCACCACACGAATGAGGACGTTGCGATATGCCTCGGGGAAGCATTTAAGAAAGCGCTCGGCGCTTGTATGGGCATAAGACGCTTTGGTTCCTCCGAAGTGCCTATGGACGCAGCTCGTGCAAAGGTGGCCATTGACATAAGTAATAGATTTGCGTATGAAGGGATCAAATTTCCTACTTATAGCGGTGGACCGCCGAACCTATCAGATATACGAAGTAACAAACCCGGTGAAAACTATTCAATGGAAGACGGCAACGATTTCTTGAAGACTTTTGCGCAAAAACTGGGCATGAATCTACACGTTGACATACTTTCAAGAAGCGACATGCATCATATGCTGGAAGCCATATTTAAAGCGCTGGGCATAGCGCTGGACAGGGCTACAGAGATTGACCCGAGAAGAAAGAAAGCTATACCTTCGACAAAAGGAGTTCTCTAATACACGGATTAAAGACACGGATTTTCACGGATTCAGGAACACGGATTTACACGGATACAGGCGCATATGTCTGTATAAGAAAACATGGAAATAGTTGTTATAGATTATGGGTTAGGCAATTTAACAAGTGTATACAACGCCTTAAAATATATAGGCGCGAAGGCGAAAATAAGCAGCCTGCCGGGGGACATAAAAAAATCCGGCAAGCTTGTTTTGCCCGGTGTGGGTTCGTTTCAAGATTCCGTTATAGGGCTAAAGAAGAGAGATATTTTTGGGCTTATTAAAGATTTAATGCTGAGGGGGAAACCGTATCTGGGCATATGTCTTGGCTTGCAGATTCTTTTTGAGAAAAGCCAGGAGGGGAAAATGGGTGGCTTCGGAATATTTAAAGGAAATGTAAAACGTTTTTCGGAAAAAAATAACATTAAGGTGCCACATATAGGTTGGAATTCCGTGAAAGTAGCGCCTAAACCCCAGAGTTTTAGCATTATGGACGGCATTGAAAACGATTCTTATTTTTATTTTGATCATTCTTATTATCCCGCGCCCGAGGACAAAAACATAATAGCCGCAACTACAGATTACGGTGTGGAATTTCCTTCAGCAATACATAAAGACAACATATATGCAGTCCAGTTTCATCCGGAGAGAAGCCAGAAACTGGGCCTTAGATTATTGGAGAATTTTGTTAAGTTGTAAGGTTGTGCCATAAAAAAGAAAAGAGGAAAAATATGGAAATCATACCGGCTCTTGACATAATGGACAAAAAGGTAGTAAGACTCCAGCAGGGAGAATTCAATAAGGAGAGGACATATTCTGAAAATCCAATACTTGTTGCGAAAGAATGGAAGGAACAGGGCGCGCAGCGTTTGCATGTCGTTGATCTTGACGGCGCCAGGCTCGGTAAACCCGTGAATATGGATGTGGTGAGCTATATGATAAGAAGTGTCAACATAGACGTGGAGCTGGGAGGGGGCCTCAGAAGATATCAGGATGTAGAGGCGGCTTTTAAGATAGGTGCGCGTTTTGCCATAGTAGGCACAAGAGCCGTAAGCGACGAAGCCTTCTGCAGGAAACTTATAGATAGTTTCGGGGACAGGATTATTTTCGCGGTCGACGCCAAAGACGGTAAAGTCGCCATAAAGGGATGGAAAGAGGTTTCCGAAAACACGATAGTGGAGTACATAAAAAATCTGGAGAGTATGGGCGCAAAAAAAGTTATTTACACTGACATATCAAGAGACGGCATGATGTCCGGTCCTAACCTTGAAACCCTGAAGGAAGTGCTGGAATCGAGTTCCCTCGACGTTATGGTTTCCGGCGGCATATCCGACATAAGGGACATAAAAGTTATGAAAGGTCTGGAAAAATACGGTCTTAAAGGCATTGTGATCGGCATGGCGCTTTATGAAGGCAGACTGGATTTGAAGAAAGCCATAACGTGCGTATCCGAGCCGCTTTCTGACACCGAAAAATCCGATACTGAGTAAAACAGAATTTTTATGCTGGCTAAAAGAATCATACCTTGCCTTGACGTAAAAGACGGAAGAGTGGTAAAGGGCATAAATTTCGTGAACCTGCGCGATGCGGGCGACCCAGCGGAAAATGCCAGTATTTATAATGACGAAGGCGCCGATGAACTTGTTTTTCTTGATATAACGGCAAGTTACGAGAAACGTAAAATAATAGTCGAGGTAGTCCGAAAAGTAGCCGAAAAGGTTTTTATGCCGTTTACCGTAGGGGGCGGCATAAGCACCTTGGAGGATATAAGAAATCTATTGAACGCCGGATGCGACAAAATTTCAATTAACACAACCGCTGTCCAGAATCCGGAGTTCATAAAAGAAGCCGCGGATAAATTCGGTACCCAGTGTATAGTCGTGGCAATAGACGCAAAACGAACGGATGGCAAATGGGAGGTTTACATAAAAGGCGGACGCGAGGCCACAGGCCTGAACGCCGTATCGTGGGCAGCGGAAGCCGCTTCCCTGGGAGCCGGTGAGATTTTGCTTACGAGCATGGACAGAGACGGGACAAAGGACGGCTACGACGTGAAGCTTACAAGACTCGTTTCAGAAGAGGTAGGTATACCCGTTATCGCAAGCGGGGGTTGTGGGAACCTCGAGCATTTTCACGAAGTGTTGACCGACGGCAAGGCCGACGCAGCCCTGGCAGCCAGTGTTTTTCACTTCCGAGAATTCTCGATAAAAGGCATTAAGAAATATCTGCAGTCAAAAAACGTGACGGTAAGACTCAAGGAAGGTGTTTAATGAGCATATCGGAACTCTTGAACTTTAACGAGAAAGGCCTTATTCCGGCCATAATACAGGATTATAAGACGGGCAAGGTTCTTACTCTTTGTTACATGAATAAAGACGCTCTCGAGAGAACCATGCAGGAAGGAAAGATATACGTTTTTCGCAGGTCTAAAAACAGGATTATGCTGAAAGGCGAAACTTCCGGAAACGTACAGCTCATAAAAGAGCTATTTCTGGACTGCTCGGGCAATTCGCTCCTTTTTAAGGTTGAGCAGAAAATAGCCGCCTGTCACAAGGGATATTTTACCTGTTATTTCAGGAAGCTTGATGAGAACGGCAGCGAAACGGTTGTCGAGAAAAGGATATTTGACCCGGAGGACGTATATAAAAACAAACTCTAAACACACGGTTTTGAATTTTGAAAATTAGGATTTTGGATTTGTTTCGGATTTAGGATTTAACGCTTATTACGGTTAAAGATATGTATTACCCTAGCAAAAAAGAATTTCTGCGATTATCAAAAAAAGGAAACCTTATTCCTGTCTACAGGGAAATATTGGCCGATTTTGAGACGCCACTTTCTGCGTTTATGCAGATAGACGATGGCGAATTTTCTTATCTACTGGAATCTGTGGAAGGCGGCGAGAAAATAGCACGTTACTCGTTCCTGGGAAGCAGGCCGTCGCTTGTTTTTAAAAGCAAAGGTCGGGAGATTACCATAATAGAGGGAAAGAGAAAAAGGGTTTTTAACACCAAAAAAGACCCACTCACCGAGATAAAGGACATAATGGCGAGATTTACTTTTGTGCCGGTTAAAGGGCTACCCAGATTTTCGGGCGGGCTTGTGGGGTACATAGGATATGACGTCGTCAAGTTTTTCGAGAAACTTCCCGATAAGAATAAAGACACGCTCGGCCTGCCGGACTCTACCTTTGTGCTTACGGACACGATTCTTATATTTGACCATGTCGATCATAAAATAAAGGTTGTTTCGAATGCGTTCGTAGATGGGAGTCCATCCCTCGCGTATGATAAGGCCGTAAAAAAAATAGAAAAAGTATCGTCAGAACTTTTGAAAACAAAAGTGTCTTTAACGTACGGTCGCGCGAGAAAAGGGAGGTTTCTAAAAACTACACCTACAAAAAAAGCGGTCAAATCGAACATGACAAAGACGGGATTCATGAATGTCGTGAAAAAGGCAAAGGAATACATAAAGGCGGGAGACATTATCCAGGTCGTGCCCTCTCAACGGCTGGAGGTAAGATTCGATTGTGACCCGTTTGACATTTACAGAGCGTTAAGGAGCATAAACCCGTCCCCTTATATGTTCTATCTCAAGTTCGGAAAATTTAAGTTGATAGGGGCCTCGCCCGAGATCATGGTAAGGTGTGAAGACAGAATCGCGGAACTGAGGCCTATAGCCGGGACAAGAAAAAGGGGCAAAGACGAAAATGCGGACAGGCGCCTCGGAGAAGAGCTACTGAAAGACCCCAAAGAAAAGGCCGAACACATAATGCTTGTTGATCTCGGTAGAAACGATATAGGGAGGGTCTGCAGATTCGAGAGCGTGAAGGTTTCGGAATTCATGATTATAGAGAAATATTCCCACGTCATGCATATCGTAAGCGACGTATCGGGCGTACTGAAACAGGATAAGGACATATTCGATCTTATAAAGGCGTCGTTTCCCGCCGGCACCGTGACGGGTGCCCCTAAAATACGGGCTATGGAGATAATAGATGAGCTCGAGAACGTAAAAAGGAGCTTATATGCTGGAGCTGTGGGATATTTCAGTTTTTCGGGTAATCTTGATACCTGCATAGCGATTCGTAGCATAGTGATTAAAGATAACACCGCTTATATTCAGGTAGGCGCCGGTATCGTGGCGGACTCTAATCCGGCCAAAGAATACAACGAAACTCTTAACAAGGCAAAAGCGATGTTAAAAGCCATAAACTTTGCCGAGAAGGGGTTGTAGTAGAAATGAAAGCGAGCAGAAATATGTGTAAACCGAAAGCGGACAATCGCAGATATTCTCACAGACCCGCCTCGCAGAGGAGGGCGCTGCTGGTTATAGATAATTACGATTCATTCACGTATAATCTCGTGCAATATCTGGGTGAACTTGGGGCAAATCTTTCTGTTTACAGAAATGACGCAATTACTATAGATAAAATAAGGCGCATTAAACCCTCCGGTATTATTATCTCGCCGGGGCCGGGTACACCCGCCGACGCAGGCATCTCAAACGACGTTATAAGAAAATTTTCCGGGAATATCCCCATTTTGGGCGTATGTCTGGGGCACCAATGCATCGCCGAGGTTTTTGGAGGAAAGGTAATAAGGGCAAACCGGATAATGCACGGCAAAACATCCATGGTTTACCATAATAAAAAAGACATATTCAAAGGGGTACGCAATCCGTTCCAGGCAACCAGATACCATTCGCTTATCGTAGAGCAAAGGTCTTTCCCGAAACAGCTTGAAATTACCGCTAAGACGGATAAAAAAGAAATCATGGGGATAAAACACAAAAAACATCCTACCTGGGGCGTGCAGTTCCATCCGGAGTCCATTCTTACCGGTGAAGGCAAGAATATACTGGGGAACTTTTTGGGAAAACTGTAAGATTCTGGGTTATAAGCGCGGGGTTTTAAGTTATAAGTTATAGGTTCTAAGTTTTAAGCAGGAAACGAGAATGCTGGAAGAAGCGTTAGCGAAGATAAAAAATAAAGCTAATTTGTCCGAAAAAGAAACAGAGGCTGTTTTCGACAGCATTATGACAGGCGCTGTCGAGACAGGTGAAATAGCCTCTTTTCTCGTTGCTTTAAAAGAAAAGAAAGAGACTGTCGAAGAAATAACGGGGGCCGCGCGCTCTATGCGCAGGTTCGCCGTAAAAATAAATGCCAAAGACCCGAGGCTACTCGATACATGCGGGACGGGCGGAGACGAATCCGGTACGTTTAATATTTCTACCATCAGCGCTT
>JAFGLX010000086.1 GCA_016927795.1 Candidatus Omnitrophota bacterium | reverse complement strand
TGCTGGTTGGGGTAACTTCCGAAAAAACAGAACTTAAATGCAGTAAATGCAACAGCAGGAAGATTAAGAGGATATTCAGCTCTTTTAGCGTAGGAAAGTCGAACTCGTCAGGGTCAAGCTGTCCAACGGGGACTTGCAATCTTTAACCTATCTATCGATTAAGGAGACCGCTAAATGGGAAACTCTAAGCGGATAAATAGAAGATTCATTTACAGGACGGAAGTATCATGGACGGAAGAAAAGAAAGGGATTTTATGCTCACCGGGCAAGCCGTCTATTGAGGTAGCTACACCTCCCGAATTCAAGGGGCATGAGGGTATGTGGACGCCGGAGGAATTATTCGTCGCCTCCGTTAATATTTGTATAAAAACTACCTTTTTACACTATGCCCGGAAGAGCGATTTTAAATTTTTGAGTTATGAGAGCGGGGCCGAAGGGATATTGGAGAATACCGGCGGTCAATTTATGTTTTCTTTGATTAAGGTCAGGCCCAGGATAAAAGTCGGATCAGAAAGCCAAATTGAAAAAGCAAAGGAGCTTATCGAGCTGTCCGAGAAGAATTGCCTCATTTCCAATTCGATAAAGAGTAAGGTGGAGGTTGAGCCAGAAATATCAACCGGCGAAAAATAACCTGAGAGTAGAATATGGCGGACTTTAAACAGATTGACGAAGCGAGGAAATTATTAGGCCTGGATGATGAGGTGACATTGGAGGAGATAAAGAAGGCGTATAGAAAACTCGCCTTTAAATATCATCCCGATAAATGCAAAGGCGAAAAGAAAAAAGAATGCGAGGAGATGTTTAAAAGAATAGCCCATGCCAATGACATTCTTATGGCATACTGCGCGGGATATAGATATTCTTTCAGGGAAAAGGATGTTAAAAGAAATACGATGGATAAGGAATTCTATAGGCACCTGAAGCAATTCTACGACGGTTGGTGGGGAGACCTGGATTTTTAATGGAGATATTCAACCGCTATTATAAACGTTACGATGCCTGGTATGACAGGAACAGGCTTGCTTATCTCTCAGAACTCGAAGCGATAAGGAAGGTCTTGCCTAAAAAGGGAAGGGGCTTGGAAATCGGCGTAGGTACCGGCCGGTTTGCCGCATCCCTGGGTATTAAACATGGGATTGAGCCTTCAAGAAATATGGCAAGAATTGCCGGGCAAAGAGACATAAAGGTAAGGATAGGACATGGCGAGAAATTGCCCTACAGAAGCAATACCTTTGATTACGCGGCGATAATCATTACCATATGTTTTGTCAAAGACCCGCGAAAAGTCTTAAAAGAATCCGCGAGAATCCTGAAGAAAAAAGGGAAAATCATTCTGGGCATAGTCGACAAGGATAGCTTTTTAGGCAGATTCTATAGGAGGAAGAAAAGTGTCTTTTACAAAAAGGCGCATTTTTTCGGTGTAGAAGAACTAACAGCATTGCTCAAAACCGCCAATTTCGGCCGCTTTTCCTATTATCAAACCCTGTTTAAACTGCCTGATAAAATAGCTTCTATCGAGAAACCGCAAAAGGGATTTGGCAAAGGCGGTTTTGTGGTAATCGCGGGAGAGAGGATATAAAGGCCAAGTTGATTTAAATGGACAAGCGGGACTTTTATTCTTAAACCGCTTTAATTCCTTTATAATCTTGGTATTTTTGGCCGGATTTGTTATACTTCTGTTACACTAAAGCTGTTATTTAACCTGGAAGGGGTTCGTAAGGCTCCCTAATTCCTGTCGCTGTATGTTTAGATGGCGTGGATTAGGGAGTTTGTGTTTAGTGACACAGGGTGTCCACTAAGTCGAAAAAATAGCTTGACATATTGTCAGAAAAAGAATATATTTTTTCTGACAAGAAAGAGGTGGTATTAATGGCACAAAGCATCGAGAATCGAATATTTAATCGGATAAGCGATAAAAAAAGAGGTTGGGTATTTACCCCAAGCTATTTTCTCGATCTCGGAAATCGTGCCGCTATAGATCAAGCCTTAAGCCGGTTGGTTAGGTCAGGGGATATCCGTAGGTTAACGCGTGGTATTTATGATTATCCCCGGAAGGATTCGACCTTTGGAGATGTGCCTCCAAGCGTTGATCGTATTTCCGCCGCGCTTGCCGAAAAAGATAATCTCAAAATTCAGCCTTCAGGCGCATATGCCGCCAACGTGCTTGGCTTATCCGACCAAGTACCGGCTAAAGTTGTGTTTTTAACGGATGGGCATTCCCGGACTGTTCAGGTTGGGAAGTGGAGTATTAAATTAAAGAAGACAACTCCCAAAAATATGGCGACTGCAGGACGCATTAGTGGTCTAGTAATTCAGGCTTTGCGTTACATAGGGCAGGATAATGTGGATGACAATGTTATAAATAAGCTAAAAAGGAAATTGTCCGATGAAGATAAAAAACAACTCATAAAAGATATGCGTTACGCTCCGGTTTGGATAGGTGAGACATTTAAAAAAATAATGAATGATTGTTGCTTCAACAATAAAAAGGGTAAATCATAATGAAATACAAACTATTTGTAAGCGCTAACCAGAAAGAGTTAAAAGAAGAACGTTTCGCGATAAAAGATGTTATTACCGGCAACGCTACTTTGCGCGGTTTTTTTGATGTGTTTCTTTTTGAGGATTTGCCAGCTAAAGGTAAGTCGGCCGTTACAACATATCTCAAAAACGTGACTAATAGCGATGTCTATGTGTGTATTGTCGGGAATACTTACGGTGATAAAGGCAAGGATGGATTGTGTCCGACAGAGCGTGAATTCCGGCATTTTTTAAAAACAAAATCAAAGACAGAAATTTTCGCTTTTATTAAAGGTAGTTCTGCTGACGATAAAAGACGTGATAAGGATACTCAAAATTTTGTTAAGGATATCAAAGCATCTTTTATCTATAAGAGATTTCGTAATATTGATGATTTAAAAACACAGGTTCTGAACAGCCTTATATCATTCTTGGATGACAAAGGGGAATTTGCCAAAGGGCCTTTTGACAAAGCGGTTCGTAAGGATCTCGGATACGAGACAATCGACGAAAAGGCAGTAAGAGATTTTCTTCAGAAAAGAGCCGAGAAAATGAGAGTGTCCATTCCAAAAATTACAGTTAAGAATTTTCTGACGAATACGCTTAAGATTGTTAAAAAAGATAATGACGATCTGTATCCGACAAATGCCGCGTTACTTTTCTTTGGGAAAGATCCGACAGAGCATATTTCGCATCATGAAATAAGGATTGCGCGTTTTAAGGGTACTGATCGAGTGGAGACTCTCGATTCACAAGAAATTAAAGGCCACATCTACAAAATGTTAGATGAAGTGAAGTCATTTGTAAGACGCAATACTCGTTTGGCAAATAAAATAGTTGAATTCAAACGTGTGGATATCCCTGAGTATCCATTTGAAGCTATCCGGGAAGCTGTTATTAACGCTATCGCGCACAGAGACTACAATCGCAGAGGCGCTCCAATAATGGTTTCTATTTTTGACGACCGCGTCGAAGTGCGTAATCCTGGTGGACTATTGCCCGGGCTCAATATTAAAAACTTGGAAGGGCACCACGCAACTCGAAATGAGGCTATTTGTTCTATATTCCATGAGACTATGGATATGGAGCGTTATGGGACAGGCATTACTAAAATGAAAAAATATATGAAAGAACACGGTCTTTCTGTTCCCAAGCTATCAGAGGAAGGTGACAATTTTGTTGTGAAATTTTTCGGGCCGGGAAACAGGATTCTGGATCTTGTTCCAAGTATTCCGGAAGAACGACAAACAGACCTTAAAAAATTAGGATTAAACGAGCGTCAAGTTGAAGCATTACGGTTAATGGTTAATGAGAGGCAAACTCTCGAAATTGCCGACTACTGCAAAAAATTTGACGTGACTGAAAAAACAGCAAGAAGGGACCTTAAAAAAATGATTTCCATTGGATATGTCGAAAAAGTAGGTGCGACAAAAGGGGCTTTTTTTAAGGCGGTGTTGTAAATGATGTCCGGAATAGTTTGTTTATTACCGAAATAATGTCCGGAAAAACAAATGTCCGAAATAGGGCTAAAATGTCCGAAATAATGTCCGAAATAAAAAAACGTATTAACAGGATAAAACAATGAACTACTGGTGGACGGCAGATTATCACTTTTCGCATTTCAATATCATTCGCTATTGCGGCAGGCCCTTTAAAACGGCGGAAGAGATGAATAGGGTAATTATCCATAAACATAACGAAAGGGTAAAGCCTGACGATACGGTATTCTTTCTGGGAGACTTTATCTTCAAAGGCGGAAAAGAAGGCGGGGTAGAGAAATACCGGCAGTTTGAAAAGAAACTGAACGGAAAGTTTATTTTTATTAAGGGTAACCATGATCGGAACAATAGCCTCAAGACGATAATCACGAAAATGTATATACACCATGGGTCAAAAGATATTTGCATGACTCACAGGCCGGAGGATGCCGATCCAGATGTGCCGTGGAACTTTTGCGGCCACGTTCACCAGCATTACAAGGTAAAGCGGTTGAATGAGAAATCTCTGATTGTGAATCTATCGGTCGAAGTTTGGAATTACTATCCAGTTACTTTTGAGGAGATTAG
>JAFGLX010000085.1 GCA_016927795.1 Candidatus Omnitrophota bacterium | reverse complement strand
TCATTTCTATCCTCTGTCGTCATTTATAAAATTATTGCTTATTATAAAATCCACGTATTCGCTTACGCCTTTTTCAAGGTCGTATTGAGGCTCATAGCCCAAAAGCCTCTTTGCTTTTCTTATGTCCATGCTTCCTCTTTTCGGCCTCCTCTCCGCAGGCAGCCCCTCTTCTATCCGCAGTTCCGGAAAAATTCTTTTAAGTATATCCGCAAACTCCTTTGTGGACCTGGCGCTGCCGTACGTTATGTTGAAAGTCTCGTTCTTTGCTTTTTCGCTTAACGCCGCAAGCACAAACCCATGCGCAGTATCTTTTACGTAGGTGAAATCCACCTTATCAATGCCGCCGTTATGTAAAAAAATAGGTTTTCCCAGAATGGCGTTTTCGACAAAAATCTGCGTAACGCGCCTGTTCGCGTCTGTAGGGCCGTATACCGCCGAAGGCCTGAGGATGGAATATTCTATGCCGTATTTCTTTCCGAAAGCTTTCGTTAGAATTTCGCCGGAGAGCTTTGTTCCTCCGTAAATATCTATGGGAGAGGTGGGATGGTTTTCGTCCGCCGGTTCGCGGATAAAATCTCCGTATATAAAACTGGATGATGCATAAATAAACCTTTTTACGGAACTCGCGACCCTTATGCATTCAAGCACGGTAACGGTACCGTTCAGGTTTATCTGCATCGCCTCTTCGGAGAATTGATTTGACGCTTGGGCTATGGGAATGGCCGCAAGATGTATTATCGTGTCCGGCTCCGTTTCCTTCAATGCCTTAATAAGGTATCCCCTGTTGCGTATGTCGCCCCTTATTATATGAACCTTGTTTTTTATGCCGTTTAACCTGTACTCCAAATACGGGGCATAGCGGCTTTCCAGGGGTGGGATATAATTCAGAAACGCATCGTATATAATAGGCTCTATATCACGGGAAAGAAGTTCTTTCGTAATATAATAGCCTATGAACCCCGCGCCGCCTGTTATCAATATTTTTTTTGGGCCCATAGCGTCACCATACCGGTAGAGTATATATTATATAGTAGAAAAATACGCCCCGCAAATGAAAAATCCGTCCTTTAAGCACTATTCGAATTCTTTTGTTACCTTTTTATATAAGATTACTGTGAGAGGAGCCCTCTAAATCTAAACGCCAAGGCTCCCTCCCCGCAGGGGATTTATTGCTCATAAATATGCAATAAAGATTACAAAGATTGGAACCTCTACAAGCACCCATAGAGGATGGTTCCTGCTGTAATCACTGTAATCATTCCTTAATCACCATAATCTTTTCTTATATCGCCTAAACTTGTTCTATGCAAAAATACGGATTAGAGATATAATAAACGCTATATGAGCCTATACCGTAAAATGGCAAAATCAAAAGCTATCGATTCCTTCCTCTCTTATGGTATCGTTTTTCTTTTTTTTAAATTCGCAATCGATTTTTTTTCCTCTGCATTTGTCCCCGTTAAACGAATCCGTTTCTTCAACGCGATTTTCTTTTTATTGCTTATGGCCTCGGTGCTTACGGGTTTCAAAAGCGCGTACCTCGGCGTACTTCTTTACTGCGGCATTTCCTATATAATCTTTAAACCCACCCGGGTAAGAAAAAAATACTCGTCGGATATTTTGGGGTTATTTTTTTTCGGAAGCGGCAAGGGGGATTTAGCAAGATTAACGCTATTTATATGTATTGCGGTGATGTACGTTGCGTGGGCTCTTATATGAAATTCTCGGAATTTAGACACAGGGACCTTGGTGGAATCGTTTCTATAGAAAAAAGGCTTTTCCCCGAGCCGTTCGGCAGGCTCGTATTTCTTTTCTTATCGTCCCTTTGCAATATCTATGTATGCAAGGAAAGCGGTGTAATAGCGGGGTATCTGGTGCTGGGTTACGATGCCTCTTATACCCCGCATATATACAGGCTGGGTGTTTTGCCGTCTATGCAGGGAAGGGGCGTAGGCTCGGGTTTGCTAGCGAGGTTCGCAAGAGGGCCTTGTACGGTGGCGGTAAAAGAGAAAAATACCGTAGCTATCGAATTCTATAAAAGGCACGGTTTTAAAAAAACGTATGGGATCAAAAAAGACAAAAAAGGCATATTCTTCATGGCCAGATAAAACATGGACTCTGTAACTAACGCGTATCGGGGCAAAGTAGCTCTCTCTGTAATTTTAATAGCGATAACGCTGGTTTTGTGCCGCCTGGCGGTGCTATGGCCTGTATTTGATGAAAAATATGTCGGAACCTATCAGGTAGCCGGAAACCCCACTAATGACGCCGGTGACTGGATCGAGGGCTCACAATATATACTCGAAGGGAGAAAGACCCAGAGGCGTCCTCTCTTTTCCGCGTTTATGGCAATTTTTGTGTTTTTTTTCGGCGTAAATACACGCTGGCTCGCTGCCGCCATAATAGGCCTTAATGTTCTGGCTATCCTCTCTGTTTTCTATATACTAAAAGACATAAAGAATAGCGTCTTTGTAGTTATTCTAATCTCCTTCTTCGCGGCGTGGCGCCTGTTCTTTCTGGGTTTCATGCTGACTGAAAATATGGCATCCCCGCTTTTAATGGTGGGGTTTGCTCTTGTCATAAAGGCCTTATTTACCGCATCCCTCGGGCCGATTTTTCTGGGATATTTTATTATAGGACTTGCCGAGGCGACCCGGCCGTGGGACTTTATGATACTTGCTACGCTTCCCCTTTTTTTCTTTTTCTATTACAGGAAATTAAACAAAAAAACCGTAACGCTCGCCCTGGGACTTGTTCTGTCTATTTTTTTAGGCTTCAGTCTAAGTACTATGGCAAGCCGGGCTTTTTCAAGCTCGCAGGGGTCAACGCTGGACCTGGCGCAGCGTTTTTACGGCCAGGTGCACGGCGGAGGCTCAAAATTCTGGATCACACAAAGCGACCTTAAGCGCGCGTGTCTTACGCTTCCGGCAAAAAAAGCGGCTCGCGTATTTTTTGAAAAATCGTTTGCTGACGCCGCCAGTGACCCAGGGATGGTATTCGTAAGTATAGCGCGCGCTGGTTGGCTTTACCTGAAACTTCTGCATCTTGCTTTCAGCGCGAATTTTTACCCGCTTTGCTTTTTTGTAACACTTCCTTTTGTCGGTTTTGCTGCCGTATGGCCTGTTCTTTCTGGAATACCCAAATTGCGTTATTTCCGCGATAACCTTAAAACCGTTCTTGTGGCGCCTCTTTTCCGGAAAAAACTTTTGTATTCGGTTGCCGCTATATTGCTATACGCATATAGGCCTACTTTCCTATGGATGACCTTTTCTGCCATAGGGTTTTTTATACTTTTTCTGCATTCATACAGACGATATAAGATTTTCGTGTTTCTGTATCTGTGCGGCATAGTATCGTCTCTTATGATGCTCGGCGTAGGTTCTTACGAACGGCTCTGGATGTCTTCGGAACTTTTGCTATATTGCCTCGCCGCGTTAGGCATAACCAGTGTTTTCATAAAAAGACCAAAAACATCCGAAAGGCGGGGCGCGGAGGAATTTAAGCTTACTACGAGGGCCATAAGACACCTCTTCCTGGCGTGGTTTACCGCGATTTTAATCCTCATAGCTCTTCCCATGTGCCTTGCCGCGTTAAAAAAAAGAAGCGGCAAAGACATCGCGGCACCCGTATCTCCTGTATATATAGCAAGCAGGTTCGGTATCCGCGAAAAGATAATTCCCCCCAAACTGATAAATACTTACGCGGTCATGTGGCCGGAAATCGATTTTGACAAAATTGACGGGTCGATAGCCTATTTTA
>JAFGLX010000084.1 GCA_016927795.1 Candidatus Omnitrophota bacterium | reverse complement strand
CAGCCATTTAACCAGCGAATATTGCCTGAATAAAAGGCCCGTATTCGGTTCTTTATAGAACTTGAACTCCCTTATCCAGTTATATTCTGAACTGTCGATAACGTGCCTCATGTGGCTTGTTATGTTTTTATCCTCTCTTATGCCTAAAGACCCGGCCCACGGAACCTTTATTTGTTTGGTTATTTTCTCCGGCATGCCTAATTCCCTGCAGTAGGCGCTCGCGAAAAGTTTGTTACGGCCGGTTTCGTGGGGCGTCAATGTAGTTTTGGACCATGTGTATAACGCCGTATGCATGTATGGCTGGAGCGTTTCAAGCCCGAGCAATGTATCCGGATCTATGGTCTTCCAGATAACAAAAGACTTCCTGCTGTAAGGGCCCGTATGGGCTCCGCCAAAAATACCGTCTCCTCCGTCGCCCGCCACTATCAAGTTGTGCCCTAATTCCTTTGCTTTTTTGCTTGCTACATAAGCGAATATTATGTCGTGGTATGGATAAGGCTCGGATAGCAGGGGTATTATTTCATCAGCTGTCTTTATGAACTCTTCTTTTGTTATTTCAATTTCATGAAATCTTCCCTTAAGAGTAACGGCTAATGCCCTTGCCCTTTCCGATTCGGGCCCTTTAAAATGGATATAATCGGCGTCTTTCCTGTCGTACAATTTGGCCAAGAGAGAGGAGTCTATTCCGCCGGAGAGGTGCAAAGCGAATTTGCTACTGGGTTTCTGGGCTATTAACGCGTCCGGAAAAGGCCTTTTTATCTTTTTATATATGCCGTCATGGTCGCCGGTTCTGTATACGGCTCTGTAATACCCGTGGAATAAAGTATAAGGCAGGAAATAATAACCGACTTTCAAAAATGCCCTTATGCTGTCCATTCTAAGTCTTTCTTTTTTCCCGTAGAATTCTTTTCTAAACGACCAGCTCATGAGTCCGTCCTTTTTAGGCTGAGCAAAGATGAAAAGAGGCAGGATAACTGATAAAACACAATTTCACAACTTCCTATACCGTAATAGGTTATAACAAAAATTCTCTAATGTCAATAAAATATACGTGTTATATAACTTTCGGGTGGAGATATTCAGCTCTTTGGCATTACGCCGTTTTTACGCCGGCAGATTCCGGGAACATATTACCTGATCAATACTATGTTGACCGGATTATTGAACTAGTACAACCGTTCCTAGCGCCGCTACAGATAGGGGTTATTAAAACCTCCATTTTTCTCCGCAATCCATGCATATATAGAGCCTTCGTGTAAATGGGAGCAGAAACAAGCCGAATATGCTCAAAATATAAAGCATCAAAGCTCCTTTATTCAAGTCTAGCTTTTTAATAATGTTTTTACTCTCCCGCTTTTGCTGACGTTAAACAGTCAGCGTAACATAAATGCCCCAAAATACCAATATTCCCAAGATTACAAAGGTTGCCAAGAAATGACTACTATGCGATTTGTCTACGAGGAATTAAATTTCCGACGGGAAACAAAACTACACTAAAAGTAATGGCGGAGAGGCAGGGAGTCAATTAAGCGCGTTTCCCTAACTCTATACATGTCAATAAGTTACAACGTAACTTCTTTTATGCCAAAGGTTTGAGGATTCTACCTGCTTTCGTCTGCTTTCCTGTGTTTTCGTCTATTATCGCCTATGATGGGAGGTGTTTGGGCACACATTATTATTTAAACTGCTATTTTACTTTGATAGAGCTTTACTCAGGGCATTTTCTACGGCATTTTTAAAATTTCTGCTGCTGACCGTTGCTCCGGTTATGGCGTCAACTTCCGTAGATTGTCTTTCAATAATTTTATCTCTCAAAGGGGTTATCATATCGGCGTATTTTTTGCCACCTCCTCCGTGATGTAAAGTTTCTATATCTGATATATCCCCATTCTTTATTGTGACCTGAACCTTAACAAATGAATATTCTCCTTCGTAAACTCCATCTACATAAGCGCTGTCGGCTGCGCTGGAAATAGGCAGTAACACCGTAAGCAAAAACAGGGTCAATAAAAATTCTTTTTTCATTTCGACCTTTCCTTTTCTAAATTGGGGACATGTGTCCCTATTTTCTAAAGAAGGTTTTTCCACCGTTAAATAAAATTGATTCGTATTAGCGTCCATATCCAGCATTCCATCTTTCAACTTTTTGATTAATCCGTTTTAATTCTTCTATGGAAATACCGAATTTTTTTGCTGTTTTTGAAGAAATAACCTGCTCGGGACTTCTTTTGTCTTCCCAAAGAGCCTTGTGGTAAAAATAATATATTTCCAGGTCTCTATCGTCAGGCCTAACTATTTCCGCACTACCGACATCTATGTCAAAACTAATTCTGTGTTTGCTTTTATCATTGCTTAACGCGAGTTCGGGTGTTACCTTTCCAAATTCGCCGTCTATTCCCCATATTGCTCGACCTACGGTATATGCCTCACCCAGAGCTTGCTCATCGTCATAGATATATATAATTATTTCGTCAATATCCTTGTTCTGTTCTGATCTTTTTTTTACTATTTCCCTCACAATACGTTCTATTTCTGTTTTCGATGCATTTTTTGGCACTGCTATTCTGTATTCCGACCTCAGAACATAATGTGGTTTCTTTATTTTCTTCTTAAAGTATGCGAATGGTCCGCCAATAATGGATGCATAATTATTGAAGTTTTCTTTTGCGATTCTGTCTTTTTTCGAAGCAGTTCTTTCAATATGATCTATGTCCGATTTATTGAACTCCGACACAGAGAAACCGTATTCCAATGCTTCTTTCACTGTCAAAATTTCATCTGTCTGCTCGATTATTTCACCCTCAAACGATTGTCCATTTTTTAAATAGATTATATCGGCATATAATACTGTCGTTAGAAAATAAATTATGCTAGCAATACATGATGAAATAAATAATATGCACTTCATCTTCTGCTTTTAAACTGCTTTTAAATATAAGTTTCGGAGTTAGGCCTCTCCGAAGCAGAAATTACTTTGCCCTTCGCATTTCCGCCATGTTTATGATGGAGCATGTCTTACTGTATAGCTATCGCCTTTTGCTGAAGCGTGTTGCTTTAATCGCCTCTCTAGACTATTTGTAACTCCGATATAGAATCTGTCTTTATTCTTTTGGCTCTTGAGTATATATACATAATGCATAGTAACATCGTTCGTCAATCAGGCGAAGCCGAACGTGATAAGCATTCGGCGAAGACTGATGGCGGTGTGTCTACCGCTTTGTTCGAACTACCTTTGGGGGAACCCCCTAAAATATGTTCGAACAAAGGAAAGAACACACCGCATGGCGGACCCGCCTCGCCAGCTTCGCTGGCGGGCGAGGTCTCGCCATTTTTCGCTCTGCGAAAAATGGCGGAGAGGCAGGGATTCGAACCCTGGGTACCTTTTGGGTACACACGCTCTCCAGGCGTGCCGTTTAAACCGCTCACGCACCTCTCCGTATTTACATTACTCAAACATTTAGCCGGTATGCCTGCCGTTTTCCCACCATATGCAAATTTGCATGTTCACACGGATTTATCAAGACTGATCATGGTAATATCGCCCACAGCTTTCTCGGAAACGGCCTTTGAAATTTTTGATAGTTTTGAGGTAACTCTTGCCATGCGGTCGCAATTATTCTTTATTATCTGGAACCTGTTCTTAACTGTTTCAGAGGGTGGTAAACCTTTTTTGAAATCATTCTCCAAAAGTTCCAGATTGCCTATCGCGGTAGCGAGGGGGTTATTCAGTTCATGGCTCAACGTTAATGTGGTTTCGCTTATTGTCGCCAGCCTGTTTTTTTCGATTAACTCCGACTGAAGCTTCAGGTTTTCCCTGTTAAAATCAAAAAGGTCTTTCATGACATCCCAAAGAATCTTTCTCCCCATAATAACGCCTGCAATCAAAAGCATAATGCCCCCGAGAAATATATACCCCGTTTCTCCCTCCAGTATTTTTATATCGGCGACTTTAACCGTTAAAAGGTAAAGAAACATAAGGCTGGGCATAACGCTCATAAGGCATACTGCGTTATTAAAATTTCTCCGCGCTTTCATTTCCATTTCCCTAAGATCCATAAAGCCTCCTTTTGTATTTTAAATTCTCAACACTACTATCGTTAAGAGTAGACATAACCGGTACCTCTTTTTACTTGAACAATAGAACAATAGAGATTTGAACGCAATTGAGCACTCAATCTATTATTCTATTTTCTATTGCCTGCCTTAGACCGCCTTCGGCGGTCATGGTAGGCAGGCTCAATTGCTCTGATTTTTTGCAAAGCAAAAAATCTGGCGTAAGGACTTCTTCTTCTTCGCTGAAACATTTTCATGTTTCAGCTTCGAAGGAACTACAAAGCTGGCCATTCCTACGAAGCCAAATACGTACATATTTGACGCAATAGAATAGCGGATCCGCTATCTCGCCACCTAAGGTGGCGGATGGCGGAGGAGGTAGGATTCGCCTACTACGGCGCGCACTGCGCGCCTGCGTAGGCTCCCCTCACTCGCTGGTGGCCGGTCTTCGACTTACGGCCTTTTCCTCGCTATTCGCTCGGCGCTCGCTCGCTTCGAATCCTACCTTTTTGCGAGGTAGAAATTCAAAGCAGAAATTCTGGCGGATCCGCCTCGCCAGCTTCGCTGGCGGGCGAGATCTCGCCATTTTTCGCAAAGCGAAAAATGGCGGAGGAGGTAGGATTCGAACCCACGGTCCCCTTGCGAGGACAACGGTTTTCAAGACCGCCGCTTTCAACCGCTCAGCCACTCCTCCGATAGCAAATAACGGTTTTTCCCGCCAGAGAAGGTTATTTCCTTTTCTTTGCTCTTTTTACTTTTTTCTTTGGCTTAGTGTGTGCCGCGCATGTCTTACACATCGCTACACCTCCATGGTAACTTCGGCTTTCTTTTCGAAAAAAGACTGGCGGATCCGCCTCGCCAGCTTCGCTGGCGGGCGAGATCTCGCTATCTCGCCACCTAAGGTGGCGGATGGCGGAGAGACTGGGATTCGAACCCAGGAACCCCTTACGAGGTCACACGCTTTCGAGGCGTGCGCTTTCAACCGCTCAGCCATCTCTCCAAATGCCGTCGCCGCATTTCCCGCTAAGAGAATCTTCAAAGAATTTTTCTTCGCGGGATCCCGAAGAATTTCGTCCGGAAAATCTTCATTCGGGACAACCACTTGAGCCATCTCTCCCGGCATCGACTAACAAGTGTCTATTTTAACAATTTACCGAAAAAATTCAAATATATATCTTTAGCAACGACAAAAGTATTTCTCGCGAAATGCAGAAACGATATATCTCTCAAAATAAGGCTTATGGTGAAAACCAGTACGAAAATATTCGCTACGTATATCAAAAGAGCGGAGAAAAAATATCCTGTTTTTGCTATGTCGGGCTGGGCTGTTTTCATGGTCTCTATGGTCATAAAAATATGCATGCTCATCGTAAAGCCCGCAAGAAAAATAAACGCGTTGAAGAACCTGGTTACATTAAAAAAGCGTAAGAGCGCCCAGTATAACAAAAACAAAAATAGGGTATGTATGGGGATGAAATACGGCGCGAGCCTTATAAACGGATTCGTTTTTGTCGTAGTAACGCTGCCGCCGGCTTCCGAGACCTGAAAAGACGTTACCTTACCGCCGCAAATCCATGTCGCTACTACATGCACTGCCTCGTGGCCAAGGGCGTAAATATAGTTCGGTTTGTAAAAAACTATCCGGAAAACAGGGTATGAGAAAAAGCCTCCTATAAGAATAAAAAGATTGATGTTCAGAAAATCCAGGGCTTTCAGGCTCCGGAAAAAAGCCTGCGTCACCGCTATCGCAAAGGGTATAAAAAGAATCCCTATGATTGTTTTTACGGTATTATTGAACATTTTTTAAGACGGCCGTATGGCCTCAAGCCCGTCCATATAGGGACGCAGTTTCTCCGGAATTTTCACACTTGCGTCCTTAGCCTGATGCACCTCGACTATAGCTATTACAAGCCGCGCAAGGGCAACGCCTGAACCGTTCAGGGTATGGACATACTGGTTCGCTGGTCTGCTGGTCTGCCGGTCTGCCGGTTTATATCTGATGTTCGCACGGCGTGCCTGAAAGTCGGTAAAATTCGAGCAGCTCGAAACCTCGAGCCACTTTTTAACGCCCGGGGCGAATAGCTCTATATCATAACATTTACTCGCGGAAAAGCTCATATCCCCCGTTGAGAGCGCCGCAACCCTGTAAGGCAACTCCAGCGCCTGTACAACCTCCTCAGCGTCCGCAAGCAGCTTTTCAAGCTCGTCGTAAGATGTCTCGGGTTTGACGAACTTCACAAGCTCCACTTTGTCAAACTGATGTACCCTTGTAAGGCCCTTTGTGTCTTTCCCGTAAGAACCTGCTTCTCTCCTGAAACAGGCCGTATAAGCGGTATAATAGATAGGCAGGTCCTTTTCGTTAAGGGTCTCGTTGGCGTGGATATTTGTAACCGGCACCTCGGCTGTGGGGATAAGAAATAAGTCGTCATCTTTAAGTTTATACATATCTTCCTCCAGCTTAGGCAGTTGTCCTGTACCGGTCATACTCTTACGGTTTACCAGAAAGGGAGGAAATACCTCGGTATAGCCATGTTTTTTCGTGTGCATATCAAGCATAAAATTTAAAAGGGCCCTTTCGAGCCGCGCTCCATACCCTTTATATAAAGCGAAACCTGTACCGCTTATTTTAGCGGCTCTACCGAAATCAAATATGCCGAGAAGCTCCCCTATTTCAATGTGCGTGCGTGGTTTAAAATCGAACTTGGGCATTTTCCCATGTTCTTTAATTATTTTATTAGCCTCTGCTGTAAGTCCTACTGGAACCGAATCATGGGGTATATTTGGGATATTATACATAAAATTGTCAAATTTTGAACATATTTCCTCCACTTTCGTATCAAGAATGGCTATTTTTTGGGATAACGTCTTCATAGAGTCTATAAGGTCTTTAGGGTTTTGTTTGGCAGCCATCATTTTACCTATCTTATCTGAAAACTCGTTCTTCTGCCTTTTAAGACTTTCGACCTCGGTAAGCAGGAGGCGCCTTTCTCTATCTATTTTTAGAAAATCGCCTATGTCAAGCTTAACGCCTTTATTACTTATGGACTTTTGAACAAAATCCTGGTTTTCCCTTATAAATTTTATATCTAACATGCTTACCTCACAATGCCGTGTTATGCGGCTTAAAAAATTATGCCAAGACCACCCATTGGAAATGGGTGGCTAAAATCTTGTTATCCTTTAATCACTCCCAGCGGTCGCATTCTGGCGACACGCTTTGATATGCCGGCTTCGTGAACTACATGGACTACATCACTTACGTCTTTGTATGCTTCCGGCGCCTCTTCCGCCAATGTCCCACGTCCCGAAGCCATAACCGCTATGCCTTTCTTCGCCAATTCTTCGGCTATAGACCTGCCTCTGCATGCCGAAATGGCCGCTGTTCTTGAAAGAAGCCTGCCGGCACCGTGACAGGTGCTGAAAAATGTATCTTCGGCCATGTGTGTACCTGCAAGAAGAAAAGACTGCCTCCCCATGTCTCCCGGGATTATGACAGGTTGCCCGGCGTCTTTATATTTAGCGGGCAGGTCGGGGTGGCCGGGCGGGAAGGCGCGCGTAGCGCCTTTCCTGTGCACACATAAAAGTTTAACCCTCCCGTTAATCTCGTACTTCTCAAATTTCGCTATATTATGCGCAACGTCATACAAAAGGTCCATACCTAAATTCTTAAAGCTTTTATCGAATATTTTCTCAAAAACACCGCGCACAAGGTGCATAAGACATTGCCTGTTATTCCAGGCGTAATTTGCCGCGCATTTCATGGCGCCTATGTATTCTCTCCCCTCGGGAGACTCCACAGGCGCGCAGGCGAGCTGCCTGTCCGGAACGTAGATTTTATACTTATGCAGGGCGCTACCCATTCCTTTGGCATATTCGTCGCATATCTGATATCCGAAACCGCGCGATCCGGAATGTATCATTACCGTAACCTGGCCCTTTTGTATGCCGAAAATATCGGCTGTTTCTCCGTCATAAACTTCGTCCACGAACTGGACCTCTATAAAATGGTTGCCGCTACCAAGTGTACCGGACTGTTTTTTGCCTCTCTCGTAAGCCCTCGCCGAAACAAAAGATGGGTCTGCCCCTTCCATTTTGCCGTTTTCTTCGGTATACTCAAGGTCTTCCTTCGTGCCAAACCCCATTTTAACGGCCCAGGCCGCCCCATCTTTGAGTATCTTTTTCTCCTCGGTAGGGCTTACTCTTATTTTCCCCTCTGAGCCTACACCTGCGGGTATGTCACTGTAAAGAAGGGCGACAAGCTCCTTTATGCGCGGCTTTACCTCTTCTACGTCCAGGTTTGTTTTTACAAGGCGCACTCCGCAATTTGAAACTACAAAATTATTAGCTATAAAATTATGGTCTTTGTGTAATACTGTAAAGTCATACACATAATCTTTAAATTCGATTTCGCGCATACTTTCTATTACACCCCAAATCATTCCGGAACCATTCATACCCCGAGTTGTATATTCCAAAAATTCATTAAAAGTCGCCGTATCTAAACTTGGACGAGGCCTTCCTTTTTTGCCTTCATAGATAGATCTTTCAATGAAGCGCTTATTTACTGAATCTGAATTTAATTCTTTGTAAGTCGCTTCTATGCTTAATCCAACGCTAACCAGTTCTTTGGATTTCACCGCCAATGCTTCTCTTTCTTTTATCGCTGATTCTTTAATCTTTAGGTATTGCGCGGTAGCATTAGAAAGCATACTTCTTTTTTGATTATATTCAAAACCGACTTCTGTATAGAGCTTTATTAGACTATCTGTTTTATTCGATAATATCAATCTTAATCTAATAGAGCGTCCTCCGTCTTTCCGCGTATATTCCAGCCTTTGGCTAATCTTAATGGTTAAAACACCGAATTCTTTAAGCAAGCGGGATAGATCTCTCAGGAATTCTTTTCCGTTATTTGCAAATTCCTCTTGTTTGCTCACTGATATTACGGGATGATAAAAGTTATACCCATGGCTTGTTAACGTTCCCGGAGAGGACATTTCTGCGCCAAAGAAGCCGGCAAGAAAAAGCCGCTTCTGCCACAAAGGCGCTTTCATGATCCACCGGGGGACGCGATATGCTTGATTGGTTTTATTTCCCATCGGTGTTCCCAATGTAACTAAAATCGCCGCAAAGCTACTTGCGCTTACTTTACAGCTAAAACTTTCAGTCCTAAACTTGATTTTTGAATACATTGTATTTATCTCATGATCTCGAATTCTTGAATAGGGTTTAGAACAAATAAAGCCTATTTTGTTTATATCGTGTTTTATGTTTTCAAGATCTTCTTTTTTTCCGTAAAACCAAGTAAAGCCTTTTTCTCTTTTCTTATTAAAATAAATAGTACCGTCGCCGAAATTATAACCTATTACCCTAAGTAGATAAGGCAGTTGCGGTGAATTATACCGCAGGGGTAAAAGCCGGCGTTTTTTAAGCTGAACTATAATCTGTTCCAACCCATGGCCTCGTGAATCTTTTTCTATGTTTAATAGAAAGCTCCTAACATCATTTTCGTCTATAATTATTTCGTTATTAGGCTCCCTGTAGGGAACGCCTTCAAATGGATATATTGCGACAGCATCCCCAGCGCCAAGGTTTTTAATCGGCATCATTCCGTCAGGTGTCCAAAAAGGATGGTCTTCTGTAACGGTAACCTTGTTCCCGTTAAATGTTTTAACTTCGAAAACGCGATTTCTGGGTTTGAGCTTTATGAAATTCTTTATTTCTGTTTTTTCTTTTTGCTTTTTACCGAAATTTATACACGATAGCGTTTTTGACTTAAAAATATTTTCAAAATCTTTTATTTTTATATACGTGCCGTTATCTAACAAAATTTTTGTTTCTCCGTCGAGACAATTCACGTCATATCCCACGCCTCCGGGTGTAATAACACCTCCGGCCTCAACGTCAGTTGCTACGACTCCGCCGATAGGAAGGCCGTATCCCCAATGTATGTCGGGCATGGCGAGAGATTGTTTTACTATGCCGGGTAGAAAAGCCGCATTTGCCACCTGTTCCGGAGCCCTGTCCCGTTTTACGCTATTTATAAGATTATCATCGGCGTAAATTATGCCGTCAACACGCATGCCGGGTTTATAACTCTTTGGTATGCGCCATCTGTAATCGTCGATTTTTTCCAGCATGACTATTAAGGTTTAAAATACCTGCCATTACCGCTAATTCGTAAGAATTCGTTTCGAATTCGCGGTAATTCGTGTTGTTAGACGTCAAACACTATCTCTACGCTGTATCCTTTTTCTGACGGGTTTATGCTTAAATTGTGATAAGTGGCGGCTTTTATTTCTGTTTTCAGCCTGTTTCTGTTCTCCCCCACGTGCCTCCCGCGCGCTATCGCCACAAGTTTATTCTCGTTTATAAAACTTATGTCAAACTCGGAAAATATTATGCTTTTTGTGTAGAAATTGTAGATAAGTTCATCCAGCCACGAAACCAGAAGTTCCTCCTTTGAGGGGGCTTCCAAATTTACGTCTATAGATACGGAATTTTTAAGGTTTTCGAGGTCGGCTATTATATCGAACATCGCATACGCGGAGTTCGCGAAAAGCTCCTTTAGATCCTCGCCATAAGCCCTTATGGCTATATCAGCGGTATGAGGTATCTGTTCGTAACGCTTCATATGTGAAAATTATAGTATATAAACACATACTAAGCAAGAGTAATGTAGCATAGTCCCCATAGAAGATTCGCTCGTCCTCCTCTACTGAAGCTTTGTAGGATAAACTCCGGCTTCCAATGTCTCAGTTGTAACTAGCATCCGAAGGATACCTATTAGGGGGGGTACAGCGAATGAGTTCTTTGTGAAACAAAGAACGGAATGAGCTTCATAGGGGGGATACATCCCCCCTTGAGGAGCAATGTGCTCGTTATTTTTGCGTCAGCAAAAATAAAAACCGCGACTTTGCCATCCTTATGGCAAAATCGCGGTTTCGCATTGCGACAGGTAGTACCCCGCAGAGGACTCGTCTCCTACGGCGCGCGGAGCGCGCCTGCGTAGACTCCCCTCGCTCGCTGGCGCCGTCTCCGGTGGCTTTTCCTCCCATAAGGTCGGCGCTCGCTCGCTTCTCGTCCTCTGCTAGGAGAACCTCAAAGTAGAAGTACCCCGCAGAGGACTCGAACCTCTCACGGCCGCCTTAAAAGGGCGGTGCTCT